>DATCKV010000258.1:0-2744 GCA_036564285.1 Limnochordales bacterium | reverse complement strand
CACGTACCCGGCGCCGAAGTAGATGGGGGCGGGGCCGGTGCCGTAGTGGGTCAGGCAGGCGTTGAGGCTGGAGAAGACGCCCAGGGCGATGGCCACCAGGTAGGGCGGAGCCCCCAGCGCGATGGCCACCGCCGCCATGGGCACGAAGAAGGCGGTGACGTGGGCCGTCATGCTGGCGATGAAGTAGTGCAGATACAGGTACAGCAGCACCACGGCCAGCAGCACCACGACCCAGCTGCCCACGCCGCCCAGGGCGCCCTGCACCGCATCGGCCAGGCCCTTGATGAGCCCCCACTTGCCGAGCCCGTTGGCCAGCGACACCAGCCCGCCGAACCAGACCAGCGCGTCCCAGCCGCCGGTCTCCGCCAGGACGTCCTTCCAGCCCACCACGCCCAGCACGATGAGCAGCGCCACGCCGGCCAGGGCCACGGCGGTCTCGTGGAGCCGGGTCCACTGGGAGGTGGCCCACAGCGCCAGGGTGAGCAGGAAGACGGCCAGCATGGCCTTCTCGCCCCGGCTCATGGGCCCCATGGCCTCCAGCTCCCGGGCCGCCAGGCGGGGAGCCTCGGGCGAGGCCGCCACCTCGGGCGGATACAGGCGGTACAGCAGGTAGGGCACCAGGGCCAGAGCCAGAAGCCCCGGCACCACCGCGGCGGCCGCCCAGCCCAGCCAGGAGATCTCGATCCCGAAGTTGCGCCGCGCCAGCTCGGCCACCAGGGGCGCCGGCGCCACCGAGGTCAGGAACATGGCGGACGTGACCAGGTTGGCCTGATACTCGCTGAGCATCAGGAAGGCGCCTGCGCGCCGGGCCGTCGGCCCCGGCTCGGAGCCGAAGCTGGCCGCCAGGCTGCGCACCACCGGGAAGAGGATGCCCCCGGCCCGGGCCGTGTTGGAGGGCGTCGCGGGCGCGATGACCAGGTCGCTGACGGCCACCGCGTACGCCAGGCCCAGGGTGCTGCGGCCGAAGCGGCGGATCAGGAGGTACGAGATGCGGCGGCCCAGGCCGGTCTTGATGAAGCCGCGGGCGAAGAGGAACGCCGAGACGATGAGCCAGACGGTGGTGTTGGCGAAGCCGCTGAGCGCGTCGGCCGTGGAGAGGGTGGCAGAGATGGCGCTGACGGCCACCCCCAGGATCACCACGGCTCCCTGGGGCAGGGGCTGCAGGATGAGGCCCAGGATGGTGCCGACGAAGATGCCGAGCATGCGCATGGCCGCACCCTGGAGCCCCCACGGCGGCGGCAGCAGCGCGATGACCACCGCCGCTGCGAGGGGCAGACCGGCTCTCCACGCCATGGACAGGCCGCGCCGGCCCGGGGCCTGGGGCGCTGCACCCGACTGCATCGAAGCGACCTCCCGGGGCACGGGCCGAGTGGGAAGGCGGAACCCCCCGTGCCGACGGGAGCTTCGAGGTCGTGCTCGTGGGCTCCTTCACAAGCCGCCTCCCGTCCGCCCGGGCTCCGCGGCCGTCACCGCCCCCTCACGGGTACAGCCGGTAGAGGGTGCGGGGGAAGGGGATGGTCTCCCGCACGTGGGGCAGCCCGCAGATCCAGGCCAGCACCCGTTCGATTCCCATGCCGAAGCCGGCGTGGGGTACCGAGCCGTAGCGCCGGAGGTCCAGGTACCACTCGTAGGCCTCCCGCGGCAGCCGGTGCTCCTCGAGGCGCCGCAGCAGCAGCTCCAGGTCGTCGATGCGCTGGCCGCCGCCGATGATCTCCCCGTAGCCTTCGGGCGCCAGGAGGTCGACGCCCAGCACCACTTCGGGCCGCTGGGGGTCGGGCTTCATGTAGAAGGCCTTGACCTTCGCGGGGTAGTGGGTGATGAAGACCGGGGTCTCGAAGGCCCGGGCCAGCACCGTCTCTTCGTCGCCGCCGAAGTCCGCGCCCCACTCCACCGACAGCCCGTGCTCCCGGAGGATCTCCAGGGCCCGGTCGTAGGTGATGCGGGCGAAGGGCGGCCTCACCCGCTCCAGGGGAGCCGGATCCCGTTCGAGCACCGCCAGCTCCGCCCGGTGGCGCTGCAGCACCCGCTGCACCACCCAGCTCACCAGTTCCTCGGCCAGGCGCACGATGTCGTCCAGCTCCGCGTAGGCCACCTCGGGCTCCACCATCCAGAACTCCATGAGGTGCCGGCGCGTCTTGGACTTCTCCGCCCGGAAGGTGGGGCCGAAGCAGTAGACCCGCCCGAAGGCCATGGCCGCGGCCTCCATGTAGAGCTGGCCGCTTTGGCTCAGGTAGGCGGGGGTGCCGAAGTAGTCGGTGCTGAACAGGGTGGTGGTGCCTTCCACCGCGGCAGGGGTCAGGATGGGCGCGTCCACCAGCACGAAGCCGCGGGCGTCGAAGAACTCCCGGACGGCCTGCACCAGCGTGCTGCGGATGCGCAGAATGGCGTGCTGCCGCCGGCTGCGCAGCCACAGGTGGCGGTGGTCCATGAGGAAGTCGACGCCGTGCTCTTTGGGGGTGATGGGGTAGTCCCGGGCGATCTGGACGACCCGGACGTCGGTGGTGGCCAGCTCGTAGCCTCCCGGGGCCCGGGGGTCCTCCCGCACCACCCCGGCCACCTTCACCGACGACTCCTGGGTCAGGCTCGAGGCGTCCTCCCAGACCCGCGGGGGCACGTCACGCTGGGAGACCACCGCCTGGACGATGCCGCTGCCGTCCCGCACCAGCAGGAAGAGCAGCCGCCCGCTGGAGCGGCTGTTGTAGAGCCAGCCCCAGACCTCCACCTCCTGGCCCACGTAGCGGGCC
>DATCKV010000257.1:0-7263 GCA_036564285.1 Limnochordales bacterium | reverse complement strand
CTGACCCGGTGGCTGGCGCGTGCCCTGCTGCGGCCGGCCCGCCGCCTCTTCCCCAGCGTGCCGCCCGACGACCCGGCCATGGGCGCCATCCTCATGGCCCTCAGCGCCAACGTGCTGGGTCTGGGCAACGCGGCCACCCCCCTGGGCCTCAAGGCCATGCGGGAGCTGCAGCGCCTCAACCCGGAACCCGGACGCGCCTCGCCGGCCATGTGCACGCTGCTGGCGCTGTGCACCTCCAGCCTCACCGTGGTGCCCACCGGGGTCATCGCCCTGCGGGCGGCCGCCGGCGCCCGCCAGCCGGCCGACGTCCTGCTGCCGACCCTGCTGGCCACGGCCTGCTCCACGGCCGTCGCGGTGGCCGCCGACGCCTGGTGGCGCCGCCGGAGCCTGCGCCGGAGGTAGGAGGCCGTGGGACCGGCGTGGGTGGACCTGGTGGCCCGCTGGGCGGTGCCCGCCATGACGGGCCTCATCGTGGGCCTGGGCGCGGCCCGGGGCGTGCCCGTCTACCAGAGCTTCGTGCGGGGTGCCCGCAGCGGCCTGGCCGTCACCCTGCGCGTCCTGCCCTACATGGTGGCCATGCTGTCGGCTACCGAGATCTTCCAGCGCTCCGGCGCCATGGATCTGGCCATGGCCCCCCTGCGGCCGCTCGCGGACCGGCTGGGCATCCCCGCCCCGGTGCTGCCCATGGCCATCATCCGCCCCCTGTCGGGCTCGGCGGCGTCAGGCTACCTGGCCCACCTGCTCCAGACCCACGGGGCCGACTCCCTGGTGGGCCGCCTGGCTTCGGTCATGCAGGGCAGCACCGAGACCACCCTCTACGTGGTCACCGTCTACCTGGGCTCCGTGGGCATCCGGGACCCCCGCTGGGCCCTGGCGGCGGGGCTGCTGGCCGACGCGGCCGGCTTCGTCGCCTCGGCGCTGGCGGTGCGCCTGATGGGGTGGCAGTAGCTCCTGCCATGCGGCCCTGTCGTTTCCACAGGGCCGCGGGCCCGGCCGCTGATAAGATGGAGCCATGCACCATCCAGCAGCAGGCCGCCCGCGGCGGGCGCGGGCGGTGAAGGTCGCGGGCCCCAGGGTGCCGGCGGCGCTGGTGCGCCGCGGCTGGAGCCGGAGGATCGTCCGCCGGTTCCCGCCCAACGTCTACCTGCGGCGGCTGGTGCGGACGGCCCTGGCCCTGGGCATCGCCTTCGAGCCAAGCCCGGTGCCCGAGCAGTGGATGTACCATCCGGGCCGGCGCGCCATCCTGGTCTGGGAACCGGACCTGCGCCGCCAGTCCCTCTCCTACCTGGTGGTGATCATGGCCCACGAGCTGGGCCACGCCCTCGACTTCGACCGGCGGCCCCGGGCCGCTCCGGGACCGGGCCGAGGGGCCCCGCCCGGAGAGGACCTGGAGACCGAGCAGCAGGCGTGCGTGCTGGGCTTCCTGCTGCTCAAGCAGCTGCACGTGCCCGTCAGCCTCAGCCAGTACCTGCAGATGCTGGAGCCGCCCCTGGCCGCCCGGGTGCAGCGGGCCCTGGCGGGGCGGCTGTGCTGCCTGCTGGACCGCTGGGGGCCGGCCTTCGCGGCCGCGGCCGCGGCCCCCGAGGCCTTCCCCGACGCGCTGCCTCCCGTCGCCTGAGCCCCTGGCCCTGGGGCCGTGCCGGAGGTAACCGGCGAGGGCGCAGCGTATCCTAGCTCCGGAGGACCTCTCCGCGCGGGCTCGGCGCCCCCGTGGGTCGGCACGCGGGGAAGGGGGATTCGCATGCCCGAGTATGCACGGATGAAAACGGCCATCCCCGGGCCTCGGGCGCAGGCGCTCTTGGAGTTGATGCGGCGCTGCGTCCCCCGGGCCATGGAGCCGGCGGTGCCCACCGTCATCGCCCGGGCCCAGGGCGCCCTGGTGGAGGACGTGGACGGCAACCGGTTCATCGACTTCGCGGGCGGGATCGGCGTGCTCAACGTGGGGCACGCGCCGGCCGAGGTGGTGCAGGCCATCGCCGACCAGGCGGCGCGCTTCGTGCACACCGACTTCACCGTGGTGCCCTACGAGCCTTACATCCGCCTCGCGCAGCAGCTGGCGGCCCGGGCGCCCGGAAGCCGGCCCAAGAAGGTGGCCTTCTTCAACTCCGGCGCCGAGGCCGTCGAGAACGCGGTCAAGCTGGCCCGCTACGTCACCGGGCGGGCCGGCGTCATCGCCCTGGAGGGCGCCTTCCACGGGCGCACGTACATGGCGCTGAGCCTGACCAGCAAGGTGAAGCCCTACAAGGCCGGCTTCGGGCCCTTCGTGCCGGAGGTGTACCGGGTGCCGGCGCCCTACTGCTACCGCTGCCCGCTGCGGCTCAGCTACCCCCAGTGCGGGCTGGCGTGCGTGGAGGCCCTGGAGCGGGCCCTGGTCACCACGGTGGCTCCCGAGGCGACCGCGGCCGTGATCGTGGAGCCGGTGCAGGGGGAGGGGGGCTTCGTGGTGCCGCCGCCCGAGTACCTTCCCCGGGTGCGGGAGCTGACCGCCCGCCACGACATCCTGCTCATCGCCGACGAGATCCAGTCGGGCTTCGGCCGCACCGGGCGCTTCTTCGCGGTGGAGCACTTCGGGGTGGAGCCCGACGTCATCGCGGTGGGCAAGTCCATCGCGGCCGGTCTGCCGCTCTCGGGCGTCATCGCCCGCGCCGACCTCTTCGACCGGCTGGGCGAGGGGGTCATCGGCGGCACCTTCGTGGGCAATCCCGTGGCCTGCGCGGCGGGGCTGGCGGTGCTGGAGATGCTGGACCGGCAGGATCTGGTGGCGCGCGCCGCCCGCATCGGCGAGCTGGCTCGGCAGCGCATGGAGGCCATGATGGAGCGGATCCCCCTCATCGGCGACGTGCGGGGGCTGGGCGCCATGGTGGGCATGGAGCTGGTGCGGGACCGGCGCACCCGGGAGCCCGCGGACCGGGAGACGGCCCGGGTGCTGCGCCGGTGCGCGGAGCGGGGGCTCATCTGCGTCCGGGCCGGCATCTACGGCAACGTCATCCGGCTGCTGGTGCCCCTGGTCATCGAGGAGGCCCAGCTCCACGAGGGCCTCGACATCCTGGAGCAGGCCCTCCGGGAGGAGGCGGGCCTGGCGGCCTGAGCGCCGGTCTGCGGCTCGCGGCTACGCCGCCAGCAGGCCCAGCTCCCGCCCGGCCCGCTCGAAGGCCTCCAGGGCCCGGTCCAGGTCGGCCCGGGTGTGCTCCGCCGTGACGATGGTGCGCACGCGGGCCTTCCCCCGGGGCACCGTGGGGTAGACGATGCCCTGGGCGAAGACGCCCAGCTCGAAGAGCCGGTCCGACAGGCGCATGGCCTTCTCCTCCTGGCCCACGATGACCGGCGTGATGGGCGTCTCGCTGGCGCCCGTGTCGTAGCCCAGGCGCCGCAGCCCCTCCTTGAAGTAGCGGGTGTTGTCCCACAGGCGCTGGATGCGGTCGGGCTCCCGCTCCAGCACGTCGAAGGCGGCCAGGCAGGCCGCGGTGACCGCGGGCGGGTGCGACGTGGAGAAGAGGAAGGGCCGGGCCCGGGCGATGAGGTAGTCGATGAGGGTGCGGCTGCCGGCCACGTAGCCCCCCAGCACCCCGATGGCCTTGGAGAGGGTGCCCACCTGGATGTCCACCTGGCCGTGCAGCCCGAAGTGGTCCACGGTGCCCCGGCCCTGCCGCCCCAGCACGCCGCTGGCGTGCGCGTCGTCCACCATGACGATGGCGCCGTACTCCCGGGCCACCCGCACGATGTCGGGCAGCGGCGCGATGTCGCCGTCCATGCTGAAGACGCCGTCGGTCACCACCAGGATGCGGCGGGCCCGGGGGCGCGCCTCCTCCAGGAGGCGGCGCATGGCCTCCACGTCCCGGTGGGGGAAGATCTGGATCTCGGCCCGGGAGAGGCGGCAGCCGTCGATGATGCTGGCGTGGTTGAGCTCGTCGCTGACGATGACGTCCTCCCGCCCCAGGATGGCCGCCACCGTGCCCGCGTTGGCCGTGAAGCCCGACTGGAAGACCAGGGCTGCCTCCGTGCCCTTGAAGGCGGCGATGCGCCGCTCCAGCTCCTCGTGCATGCGCAGCGTGCCCACGATGGGCCGCACGGCGCCGGAGCCCACCCCCCACTCCCGCACCGCCCGCTCCGCGGCCTCCTTGAGGGCGGGATGGGTGGCCAGACCCAGGTAGTTGTTGGAGCTGAGGTTGACGACGCGCCGGCCGTCGATGACGGCCACCGCGCCCTGGGGGCTGTCCAGCACCCGGGGGTGGCGGAAGAGGCCCCGGGCCCGCAGCTCGGCCAGCTCCGCCTCGAGAAACGCCAGCGCCGACTCGCCCGAAGGCACCGCCACTGCCGTCGCCTCCCTCTCCGGGCCGTCAAGGCTCCGGGATCTCCAGCACGATCTTGCCGCACTGCCCCCCGGCCAGCAGCTGGAAGGCCTCCTCGAAGGCCGCCAGGGGCAGGCGGTGGGTGATGATGGGACGCACGTCGAGGCCGCCCCGCAGCAGCTCGCTGGTCTGCTGCCAGGTGCGGAAGATCTCCCGGCCGTGGATGCCCCGCACGGTCAGGCCCTTCATCACCACCTGCTCGCCCAGCTCCACCAGGACGGGCTCCGGCGGCAGGCCCAGCTGTGCCACGGCCCCTCCCGGGCGGACCATGCGCAGCCCCTGCCGCACCGCGTCGGGGTGGCCCGACATCTCCAGCAGCACGTCGACCCCCTCGCCCCCCGTGGCAGCCATCACCTCGGCCACGGGGTCCACGGCCCGGGGATCCATGACGCGGTCGGCCCCCATGGCCTCGGCCAGGCGGCGGCGGGAGGCCGAGACCTCCGTCACGAAGATGGCCGTGGCCCCCGCCCGCCGGGCCACGGCGATGGCCGCCAGCCCGATGGGGCCCGCGCCCGTCACCGCCACCGTCGCCCCGGCCAGGGGGAAGGCCAGGGCCGTGTGCACCGCGTTGCCCAGGGGATCCATGATGGCGGCCACCTCGTCGGGGATGGCCGGGTCCAGCTTCCAGACGTTGCGGGCCGGCACCACCACGTAGGAGGCGAAGGCGCCGTCCACGTCCACGCCCCCGATGCGCAGCTGCCGGCAGAGGTGGGGCTGGCCCGCCCGGCACGGCCGGCACTGGCCGCAGTAGAAGTGCATCTCGGCCGTCACCCGGTCGCCGGGGCGCAGCCCCTCCACCCCGGGCCCCACCTCGTCTACGACGCCCACCCACTCGTGGCCGATGACCACCGGCGGGCGGATGCGGCCGGCCGCCCACCGGTCCCACCCGTAGATGTGGCCGTCGGTGCCGCAGATGCCCGCCAGCCTCACCCGGGCCCGCACCTGGCCCGGCCCTGCCCGGGGCACCGCCACCCGGGTCAGCGTCAGCCCCGGCCCCGGCCGCGCCTTGACCAGGGCCGGCATCCGGCCGCCCGTCCCCATCCCGTGCGCGCCTCCCCGGAAAGTTTCCCGGATCTGCCGGGGAGCTCCTGCGAGGCCTGGCGACCCTCAGGGGCCGACCGGCTTGACCATGCGGGCGAAGACCCGGGAGATGACGGCGCCCAGCTTGCGGGCGTAGAAGCACCGGGGCCCCGCCCAGGCGATCTGGGCCTCGGAGTACCCCCGCTCCACCATGGCCTGCAGCGCCTGCGCGCACAGCTCGACGCCGATGCCGCCGCCCTGCAGCCCGGGCTCCACCCCCATGGGGCCGAACCAGCCCGGCCGGGTGCTGTCGAAGACCGCGAAGCCCACGATGCGGCCGTGCTGCACCGCCACCACCCCCGAGGGCCGCGGCCGGCGCAGGGCCAGCATGCCCTCGAAGGCCCAGTTGGGGCCCCACGTGCGCTGCAGCCACTCGTGAAAGGGCCCCTCGTCGTCGGGGGTGAGGGCGCGTACGGTGACGCCCATGCGGGCCAGCGCCGCCTGCCGCGCCGCCGGAGGCTCCAGCGGCAGGGGGCGGGTCAGGTCCACGGCCATGTTGAACTCGTAGCCCTCGACCCGGTAGCCCCGGCTCTCGAAGAGGCAGAGGGCGGGGGTGTAGCGTACGTCGACCCCCGGCCACAGGTAGCTGGGGGCGCCGCCGAAGGCCCGGATGCGCACCGCCCCGCGCTGGGCCAGCCGCCGCTCCAGCTCGTCCAGGAGCCGGCGGGCCACCCCTTGCCGCCGGTAGGCGGGCAGCACGGCCAGGAACTGCACGAACCCCGTGGGGCCCTCGGGGCCGCCGCGGCGCACCACCCCCGCGGCCGCCCCGATGAGCCGCCCGCCGTGGGTCGCGGCGAGCCGCAGGGCCGGGTCCGCCTCGGGGTCCTCGACCAGCTTCTCCCGGATCACCCACGGCTCCAGGGGCTCCGACGGCGCCGCCTCCCGCCACAGCTCCGCCAGCGCCGCCGCGTCCGCGCCCTCCACCAGATCCCCGGCCGACAGGGCCGCGCTCTCATCCGTCACCGCAGGCTGGCTCCTCTCCCGCAAGGCGTGCTTCTCCCTCGGCCGTCGGCTATCCTGTTGTCGAAGGGGGAGCCGCCGCGCCCGTGGAGGTCGTGCCCATCTCGCCCAGGGGCTACTGCTACGGCGTCGTCGACGCCCTGAAGCTCGCGGCCGCCGTGGCGCGGGATCCCGGCACGCCGCGCCCCATCTACGTCCTGGGCCTGCTGGTGCACAACCACCACGCCGTGGCCCAGCTGGAGAGCCTGGGCATCCGCTCCCTGGACGGGCCCGACCGCATGGCGCTGCTGGAGCAGGTGCCGCCGGGCGCCACCGTCATCTTCACGGCCCACGGGGTGTCGCCCGCGGTCAAGGCCGCCGCCCGGGCTCGAGGGCTCCACTGCGTCGACGCCACCTGCCCCGACGTCACCCGCACCCACGAGCTGGTGCGGGACCTGGCCGCTCGGGGCTACCTCATCGTCTACGTGGGCAAGCGCGGGCATCCCGAGCCCGAGGGGGTGCTGGGCGAGGCGCCGGGCCAGGTGGTGCTGGTGGAGACGGTCGAGGAGGCGGACCGGGTGGAGCTTCCGCCGGATCGCCCGGTGGCCGTCACCACCCAGACCACCCTCTCCCAGTGGGACACCCAGGAGATCATCGACCGCATCAAGGCCCGCTGCCCCCGTGCGGAGATCTACAACGAGATCTGCCTGGCCACCCAGCTGCGCCAGCAGGCCGCGGTGGAGGCGGCCCGCCGGGTGGACCTGGTGATCGTGGTGGGCGACCGCCGCAGCAACAACTCCGGCCGGCTGGTGCAGGTGGTGCGGGAGCGGGCGGGCAAGCCCGCCTACCTGGTGGAGGACGCCAGCCAGATCCGGCCCGAGTGGCTGCGGGGTGC
>DATCKV010000256.1:0-1624 GCA_036564285.1 Limnochordales bacterium | reverse complement strand
GATGAGCCGGGTCGACGAGATGTTGAGGGCCAGCCGGAAGAGGGTGATGACCAGCAGCAGCGACGGGAAGACGGAGAACTGCAGGGGGTCCCGCACGTTCATGGTCAGCAGCAGCACCAGCAGCGACACCGTGATGTTGGTGGCCAGCAGCACGTCCAGGAGCGTGGGCGGCAGCGGGATCACCATCATGATGACGATGCCCACCACCGCCAGGAAGACCACCGCGTCGCTGTGGCGGATCGCCCGCGCCACGCTCAGAAGGCCGCTCTGCCCTGCCGCCATCTAGCCCCTCACGCCTCCCCCACCGGCGCGCTCCAGACGGGCCGCCCCGCCGCCCGGGCCCCGAAGCGCCGCAGCCGGTAGACGTACGCCAGCACCTCGGCCACCGCCCGGTACAGAGACGGGGGGATGGGCTGCCCCACCGGCACCCCATCGAACAGCGCCCAGGCCAGCGGCGGGTTTTCCACCACCGGCACCCCGTGCTGGCGCGCCACCTGCACGATGCGCTGCGCCAGCCACTCCTGGCCCTTGGCCACCACCACCGGGGCCTCCATGCGCCCCTCCTCGTACTGCAGGGCCACGGCCACGTGGGTCGGGTTGGTGACCACCACGGTGGCCCTGGGCACCCGCTGCATCATGCGCTGGGACAGGATCTGGCGCATGCGGCTGCGGATGCGGCCCCGCACGTGGGGATCACCCTCGGTCTGGCGCAGCTCGTCCAGCAGCTCGTGGCGGCTCATCCGCAGGCTCTGCTCATACTGCCACCGCTGGTAGGCGTAGTCGGCCACGCCGATGACCAGCAGCACCAGCCCCATCCGCACCAGCTGCCGGTACGCGAGATCCGCCACGAAGGCCGTGGCGTGCAGCAGGTCCATGGCCATGAGGTCGCCCGAAGCCGCCAGGGCGGTGCGGATGAACGCCCAGCTCGACCACGCCACCACCGCCGCCTTGGCCGCGGACTTGAGCAGCTCCACGACGGCGTGCAGCGAGAACAGGCGCCGGAGGTTGGCGACGGGGTCGATGCGGGAGAGGCTGGGAGTCAGCGGGACCGCGGAGGCCAGGAAGCCCACCTGCAGGACCTGGGAGGCCAGCCCCGCCAGCGCGACGGCCCCGACCAGCGGCACCAGCCCCCGCAGGGCCGTGAGCGCCAGCCAGCCCAGCTCCCGCACCGCCCCGTCGGTCAGCGGCTGCCCCCAGAAGAGCCCGCCCCACAGCCTCACGGCCAGCGCCCGGGTGTCGTCGGTCAGGAGCCCCGCGGCGGCCCGGCAGGCCAGCGCCCCCGCCAGGGCCACCACCGCCATGGAGAGGTCCATGCTGCGGGCCACCTGGCCCCGCTGGCGCGCCTCCTGGCGCCGCCTCGGCGTCGGCGCCTCGGTGCGCTCGCCGTCGGCGAAGCGCTGCAGATCGAAGGCGAAGAGGCTCGCCTGCGCCCCGGGCGGCCCCGCCTTCAGCGTGGCGCGAGCCCTTGCATCATCCGCAGCAGCCATGCCCACAGCTCCCCGTTGGGTCCGAACGCGTCGCCCATGAGCCGGATGGCCGCCGGCAGCGCCAGCAGCAGCACCGCGAAGCCCAGCAGGATCTTGGCGGGGAAGCCCACCACGAAGACGTTGAGCTGCGGCACCGC
>DATCKV010000255.1:0-2632 GCA_036564285.1 Limnochordales bacterium | reverse complement strand
GGGCCGGCGGCCCTGCCATGCACGAGAAGATCTTTCGCGATCCGGTGCACGATTTTATCACGGTGCGGGATCCGCTGCTGGTCCGGCTCATCGACACGCCCGAGTTTCAGAGGCTGCGCCGGCTGCGCCAGCTGGGCACCGCCGCGGGCACCTACCACGGCGCGGAGCACTCCCGGTTCGGCCACTGCCTGGGAGCCATGCACGTCATGGGCAAGGTGCTGCAGCGCCTGCGCGAGGCGGGTGCTCCGGGCGTCGACGAGGAACTGGAACGGCTGGGCCGCGCGGCCGCCCTTCTCCATGATATCGGACACGGCCCCTTCTCGCACGGCCTGGAGCGGGTCATCACCCCCTCGAAGGGTCACGAGCAGTGGACCCGGGCCATCCTGTCGGGCCCGTCGGGGGTCCGGGAGGTGCTGGAGTCGGCGGGGTCCGGCTTCGCCGACCAGGTGCAGCGGGTGCTGACGGGGGAGCTGCCCCCCGCCCTGCGGTGGCTCCACCACCTGGTCGCCGGCCAGCTGGACGTGGACCGCATGGACTACCTGCTGCGAGACGCGCTGTACACGGGGGCGGCCTACGGCCGCTTCGACCTGGAGCGGCTCATCAACACCCTGCTGTGGGTGGACGGCCAGGTCGTCTTCAGCTACAAGGGGATCCCCACCGCGGAGGAGTACGTGCTGGCGCGCCACTACATGTACTGGCAGGTCTACTTCCACAAGACCACCCGGGCCCAGGACCTGCTGCTGCAGGCCGCGTGGCGCCGCGCCCGGGAGCTGCTGCACGAGGGCCGGCTGCGGCCGGGCCTCGAGGTGCCGCCGTCGCTGGAGGGCTTCCTGCGGGACGGCGACGGGAGCCTGGAGGCCTACCTGGCCATCGACGACCACGACGTGGTTTGCGCGCTGAAGCAGTGGCAGCACGCCGCGGATCCCATCCTGGCCGACCTGGCCGGCCGCTTCCTGCACCGGCGGCTGCTGAAGCCCCTGCTGCGCCAGCCCCGGCCGGCGATCCCCGACGCGTGGGTGGCCGAGGCCAGGGAGGTGTGCCGGCGGCGGGGGTGGAATCCGGATTATTACTGCCTCGTGGACCGGACGTCGGACATCGCCTACGACTACTACACCGAAGCCGCCGCTGCCGCGCCCGCACGCCCCCCGCTCATGGCGGTGGACGAGTTCGGCCGGCTGAGGGAGCTCTCCCGGGTGAGCGAGGTGATCCGGGCGCTGGCGACGCGCCCCCGCAGCGGAGCCAACCTCTACGTGCCCGAGGAGTGTCGGGAGGAGATCCTGCAGCGGGTGAGGCACGGTGAGTGACCGACCGGCGGGCGCCGCCGAATCGGCGGCCGAGCGGCTGGCCCGGCTGGAGCGCGCCGCGGCCTCGGGAGGTGCCGAGGCCCCGCAGGCGCTGGCGGAGCTGGCGCGCCTGGCCGGGCAGGCCGGGTCCCTGGAGAAGGCCGTGGCCAAGGAGCTGCGGCGGGTGCTGTTCCGGCTGCGTTCGAGGGGCATCGTGGTGGAGCCCGTGCCCGCGGGCCCGGGCCAGCAGGGCGAGCCGGCGCCGGGCGGAGCCGTGGGGCCGGCGGCCGGCGTGCGTCCGCTGCGCGCCGCCGCCTCGGCCATCGATGCCCTCGGGCAGGCCCGACTGGAGATGAGCTGGGAGCTGCCCCGGGAGTTCTGGCGGGTACGGGCCGTCGTCAGCGACGGGCGGGGGCTGGAGGCCTTCGAAGCGGTGCGGGTGGGCCGGCGAGAGGCGACGGGGGAGTCGGGCAGCCCGAACGAGCCGGACCTGCAGCCCATGCCGGGGGAGTGGGGCGCTGCGATGCTGGCCGGCGCCGCCGCGCTCGCCCGCCGCCTGGGCAGCGGGCTGCCCCGGGGCTACGCGGTGGTGCGGGCGCAGCTGGAGCCTGGACTGCCGGACGGCGCCGACGGCCCCTACGGCTGGGCTCGGCGCTGCTGGAGCCAGCGCCTGCAGGAGGCGCTGGCCGACCCCGACCGGGTGCGTCTGTGGGCCCGGGCGTCGGCGGCCCTGCTGGAGACCGGCGAGGTCGACTGGGAGCTGGGCGACTGGATCGGGCCGCTGCTGGATGAGGCGCGCCGGCAGCTGGCCACCCGCCTGGTGCTGCTGCCCGCGACGCGGCGGTCCGTGGCGGAGCGGCTGGCGATGCGGATGAGCGAGGTGCTGCACGCCCCGCCCTCACGGGAGCGGCTGTCGGCCAGGCTGGCCTACGTGGCCCTGCGGCTGGACCGTGCCGACCGGATGGCGGCGGCGCGCCTGGCCGCTGCGGGGGCCACGCTGCTGGCCGACCCCCAGGCCTCCGAGCGCGTGGGGGTGCTGGAGGCCCTGGCGGCCCGGCACCTGGCCCCTTACCTGATGGAGGAAGAGCGAGGGTCCGCTCGGGCAGCGGCCGCCGGGCGCGAGGGCGGGTCGGGGCTCGTGCTTCCGCCGACGTCGCCGTGAGGGGCCCGGAGAGAGGGAAGGCCCGGTGCGGCTGGGGTCGGGGTGCGACGAGATCGCGGCGGTGGCGGCCGAGGGGCTGGCCGTGGCTGCGCTGTACGCCGCCGAGGCCCTGCGGACCGGGGCGCCGGCGGTGGCCGCAGCCGGGTACGCCGCGGCCGACGCGGTGGTGTGGGCGGCGGCGCGCCGG
>DATCKV010000254.1:0-2816 GCA_036564285.1 Limnochordales bacterium | reverse complement strand
GGGGCCCTGGCGGAGCTGTGGTGCGGCGCCGGCCAGGACGTCTCCAGCCTCTTCTACCTCAGCGTGGGCGTCGGCCTGGGCGCCGGCATCGTCATCGACGGCGAGGTCTACCGGGGCGCGACGGGCACCGCGGGCGAGTTCGGCCACACCACCATCGACCCCGCGGGGCCGCCGTGCAACTGCGGCAACCGAGGCTGCCTGGAGGTCTTCGTCTCCGAGCGGGCCCTGATGGGGTACCTGCAGCGCTCGGGCACCGAGCCGTTCCCCTCGACCCCCGAGGAGGTCTTCCAGGCGGCCGACTCCGGCGACGCCTCGGCCATCTCGGCCCTGGCGCGGCTGGGGGAGTACCTGGGCATCGGCATCGCCAACGCCATCAACACCTTCAATCCCGAGCTGGTGGTCATCGGCGGCCCCATGGCGCGCGCCGGCCACCACGTCCTCAACGCGGCGCGCCGGGTGGTGGAGCAGCGGGCGCTGGTCTCGCCCCGATCCCGGGCCCGGATCGTGGTCTCCGCTCTGGGCGAGGAGGCCTGCGCGGTGGGGGCGGGCGTGCTCATCCTGCAGGAGTTCTTCCGCCTGCCTCAAACCAAGGCCAACGGGCTGCCCTCGGCCGGCCGCCGGCCCGTCGGCGGCCGCCGCGGGCTCCGCCGGGAGGAGGCGCAACTCGCATGGACTCGACCCGACCGCGTCCACTACTCGACGGTCAGGTCGCCCTCGTGACCGGGGCGAGCCGCGGCATCGGCCGAGCCGTGGCCGTGCGGCTGGCCCGGGAGGGCGCGCGGGCCGTGGCCCTCTTCGCCCGCACCGAGACGGACCTGCGGGCCGTGGCGGCCGAGGTGGAGGCGGCCGGGAGCCGGGCGCTGGTGCTGCCTGGCGACGGCCGGCGGGAGGCCGACGTGGCCCGGGCCGTGGAGACCACCCTGTCGAGCCTGGGCCGGCTCGACATCCTGGTGCTCAACGCGGGCGTGGGCAAGTACGGCCCGCTGGAGTCGTTCACCGCGGAAGACTACGACTGGATCATGGAGACCAACATGCGCTCCACGTTCCTCTTCGCCCGCCACGCCGTGCCCCACCTGAAGGCCCGGGGCTCCGGCCACATCGTGGTGGTGGCCTCGGTGGCGGGCAAGAAGGGGCTGCCCAACGAGGCCGTCTACTGCGCCAGCAAGCACGCGCAGGTGGGCTTCGCCCAGGCCCTCGACTACGAGCTCCGGCCGCACGGGGTCAAGGTGACCACCGTCGCCCCCGGCGGGGTCAACACCCACTTCGCCTTCGGCACGGGACGCACTCCCGGCGACCCGAAGCTGCAGGAGTTCCTGGAGCCCGAGGACGTGGCCGAGGCGGTGCTCTTCGCCCTGGCCCAGCCGCCGAAGTCCCGCATCATCGAGATCGTCATGCGCCCCATGACCGAGCCTCTGTGACGGGCCGCCCCGCTCGGGGTGCCGGCGCCCGGCGGGCCACGGGGGGAGCCCTGGAAGCCCATGGTGGTCGTCTTCGGGCCCAACCTGGCCGTCGACCGGGTCCTGGGTGTTCCCGGACTCCGGGTCGGTGGGGTCTTCCGAACGGGCCACACCCGGGTCGTGGTCGGCGGCAAGGGCGCCAACGTCGCCCGGGCCCTTCGGGCCCTGGGCGAGCCGGTGCACCTGGTGGGGCTGGTGGCCGGGTGGACCGGCCGCTTCATCCGGGAGAGCCTGGCCGAAGAGGGCATCCCCGCGACGCTGGTGGAGGCCCAGGGGCTGTCGCGAACCTGCACCCTCCTGGTGGACCCGGAGGCGGGCCAGGCCACGGTGGTCAACGAGGAGGGGGATCTCCGCCTCCCGGCCGCCAAACTGGGGCGCCTGGAGCAGATGACGGCATCCCTGGCGGCCGAGGCCCGGGCGCTGGTCTGCAGCGGCAGCCTGCCCCCCTCCGTGCCGGCCGACCTCTACGCCCGGATCATCCGGCGGGCTCGAGCCGCCGGCGTCGTGACGATCCTGGACACCAGCGGGCCGCCCCTGGAGCAGGGGGTCCGGGCAGGGCCTGACCTGATCAAACCCAACCGCGCCGAGCTGGGGCGCCTTCTGGCCTCCCGGGGCTTGCCGGAGCCGGGGCCGGCCGGCGGGCAGCCCGAGCCGGCCGCGGACGCGGGGCCCGGCGGCGGCGAGGCCGAGCTGGCCCGGGCAGCCCTGCGGCTGCTGCAGGAGGGGGTGGGCACGGTGGTGGTCTCCCTGGGGGCCGCGGGCGCGCTGGCCGTGACGCCCGAAGAGGCCTGGCTGGTCCAGGCTCCCCGGGTGCCCGTGGTCAACCCCATCGGCGCGGGCGACAGCATGGTGGCCGCCCTGGCCGCGGGGCTGAGCCGGGGCCGGAGGCTGCCGGATCTCCTCCGCCTCGCCGTCGCGGCGGGCAGCGCGGACGTGGCCACCTTCGGCCCCGGCGTCATCAGCCCCGACCAGGTGCAGCGCCTGCTGCCCCAGACGACGGCCCTCCGCCTCCCGCTGCCAGGGGGCGCGGCCGGCTGAGGCCAGGCGCCGCCGGCAGGCTCAGGGCTGCTCGGGCAGGGTGGCCGGCCGGGCCCCCAGGGTCACCTCCACCTGCATCCGCTTGCCGTCCCGCAGCAGGGTGACCCGCAGGCGCTGGCCCACCTCGGTGTAGCGGGCGATGTAGACCAGCAGGTCGTCGAAGCTGGCGATGGGCGTGTCGTCGACCGCCACGATGACGTCGCCGCCCACCGGGAGCCGCTCGCTGCCGACCACCGTCTGGCGCTGCGAGCCCCGAAGGCCCGCCGCGGCCGCCGGCCCGTTGGCCACCACCTGCACCACGTAGGCGCCCCGGGTGTCGGG
>DATCKV010000253.1:0-7132 GCA_036564285.1 Limnochordales bacterium | reverse complement strand
CTCGACATGCGCATGGATCCCGCCTTGCCCGAGACGGCAGCGGATCTGCTCAACAGCCGGCCGGAGGCGGAGCTGGCGCGCATCTTCCGGCAGCTGGGGGAGGAGCGCTGGGCTGCCCGGGTGGCGCGCCGGGTGGTGGAGCGGCGCCGCCGGCAGCCCTTTTCCCGGGCCGGCGAGCTGGTGGAGTGCATCAAGCAGGCCATCCCGGCGCCCGCCCGCCGACGGGGCGGTCACCCTGCCCGGCGCATTTTCCAGGCCCTGCGCATCGCGGTCAACGACGAACTGGGCCACCTGCGGCGGGCACTGCCCCAGGCCCTGCGGGCTCTGGCGCCGGGGGGCCGCATCGTCGTCATCAGCTTTCACTCCCTGGAGGACCGCCTGGTGAAGCAGACCCTGCTGCAGGCGGCCCGCAACGGGGAGCCGGTTCGGGTACGGCTTCTGCTGCGCAAGGCGCTGCAGCCCGAACCGGCCGAAGTGGCGGCTAACCCCCGCGCCCGCAGCGCCCGGCTGCGGGCGGCCGAGCGGGTATGGGAAGGGGAAGGAGCGGCATAGCTTGAGCATGGCAGCCTTCTCGACGGCGTCGGTGTTCTCGGCAGCGGCGTCGGCCATGCCCCGCACGGGGTCGGGCGTCTCCCCAGGGGTGCCGGCGGCCGCAAGCTCGGCCGGGGCCGGGGTTGGGCCCCAGCGCACGGCTCGGGCGGCCTTGAGCGGGCGGCCGGCACGGGTGGTGGCGGCCTGGGCCGGGCTGGTCATCGTGACCGTGATGGGCAGCAGCCTCTACCTGAGCCTGCTGGTGCACACGGCCCTGGCCTGGCGCACCCTGGACGCGCTGACCCAGGAGCTGGAGCGGGAACGGCGACGGGGCGAGCAGCTGGAGGTGCAGCTGGCCCGGGTGCTTGCGCCGGCCTCCACGGAACAGGCCGCCCGGGCCCTGCTGGCCATGGACCGGCCGCGGCAGGTGGACCTGGTGGTGGTCGACGCCCGGCCGGCCCAGGCGTCAGGGCATGTGAGCCTGGCGGCGCTGCCCGACCGGGCGTCGCCGCGGACGGCGTTGGCGCCGGCGGCGGGCGGATCCGGATGGGTTGCGCGGGCCCGAGCAGCTTTGTCGGAGCTTTTGGGCAACTCCATGGCCCTGGCGCGGCGCTTACCGCAATGGCCGTGAGGGACGGGCAACCCGCGCCGCCCGTCAAGGGTGGGCGGCCGGTCCGAAAGGGCCGAAAGGGTCGGCGCAGGACTTGGGGGGCAGCGGAACGGGATGCAAGGGGGCCTTTCGCCGCTGGGGGTTCGGCGGCGGGTGGCCTGGCTGTTTGTGCTGAGCGCGGCGGCCTTCGTGGCTTTGGGGCTGCGGTTGTTCTATCTGCAGGTGGTACGTCACGGCCACTACACCCGCCTGGCGTTCGAGCAACGCCTTCGGCCGCTTCCCCTCGATCCCCGGCGAGGCACCATCTATGACCGCTCCGGCCACAAGCTGGCCATCAGCGTCAGCGCCGACGCCGTCTACGCCATCCCCAGCGAGGTGGAGGACCCGGAGGCCACGGCCCGGGCCCTGGCCCAGGTGCTGGGGATGCCGGCCGACGAGATCCGGCAGCGGCTGCAGAGCCGCCAGGCGGCCGTCTGGATCGCCCGCCGCCTCGACACCCAGACGGCCCAGCGGGTGCGGGCCCTGCACCTGCCCGGCATCGGGCTGGTGGAGCGGCCCCAGCGGGTCTACCCCAACGGGTCGCTGGCGGCCCAGGTGCTGGGCATCACCGGCATCGACAACCAGGGGCTGGAGGGGCTGGAGTTTTACTACGACGCGCACCTGCGGGGCGTGCCCGGGCGCATCGAGGCCGAGCGGGACGCCGCGGGCCGGGAGATCCCCGGCGGCATCAGCCGCTACGTGCCGGCTCAGGACGGCCACCAGCTGGTGCTGACCATCGATCAGGTGATCCAGTACCGGGCGGAGCGGGAGCTGGAGCGGGTCGTCAAGGAGACGTCGGCGGAGCTGGGCATCTTCGTGGCCGTGGATCCCCAGACGGGGGAGATCCTGGCCATGGCCCAGTATCCCACCTTCGATCCCAACGACTACGCCGCCTACCCCCCTGAGGTGCGCCGCAACCGGGCCGTCACGGACCAGTTCGAGCCCGGCTCCACCTTCAAGATCGTGACGGGCTCCGCCGCGCTGGAGGCGGGCGTGGTGCGGCCCGACGAGCGCTTCTTCGATCCCGGCTTCGTGCTCGTCGGGGGCGGGCGGGTCAGCTGCTGGCTGCCCGGGGGCCACGGCAGCCAGACCTTCGTGGAGGCCACGGAGAACTCGTGCAACCCCGTCTTCGCCATCATCGGCGCCCAGCGCCTGGGGCCCGAGACCTTCTACCGCTTCGCCCGGGCCTTCGGCTTCGGCCAGCCCCTGGGCATCGACTTCCCCGGCGAGGCGGCGGGCTTCCTGCCGGCGCCCGGCACCATCCAGCACGGGGAGCTGCTGCGCTGGGCCAACATCGGCTTCGGCCAGGGGGTGGCGGTGACGCCGCTGCAGCTGGCCATGGCCGCCGCCGCCATCGCCAACGGCGGCGTCCTGATGAAGCCGCACCTGGTCAAGGAGGTCCGGACCGCCGACGGTCAGGTGCTGGAGCGGGTCCAGCCCGTGGCCCTGCGGCGGGTGCTGTCGCCGGGGACGGCGGCCGAGTTCGCCCGGATCCTGCGAAGCGTGGTGGTGAACGGCTCCGGCACCCGGGCCGAGATCCCCGGCTACCGGGTGGCGGGCAAGACGGGCACCGCCCAGGTGCCGGAGCCCGGCGGGGGCTACGGCGACGACGCGATGGCCTCCTTCGTCGGCTTCGCCCCCGTGGACGGGGCGCGGCTGGTGGGGCTGGTCATGATCTACAAGCTGAAGGTCCAGCCCCGCTGGGGCGGGCTGTGGGCGGCGCCCACCTTCCGGGCTATCATGGGAGATGCCCTGAGCTACCTGCGGGTGCCGCGCCGGGAGGAGGCGCCGCCGCGCCCCGCCCGGGGCGAGGACGGCCAGCCTCTGGCGCTGGTGCCCAATGTGCTGTTCATGGGCTCCGACGAAGCGGTGGGCAAGGTGGAGCAGGCCGGGCTGCGGGTGGCGGTGGAGGGCAGCGGGGCCCTGGTGGTGGACCAGATCCCCCGGGGCGGCACCCAGGTGCCCCAGGGCACCCGGGTGCGCCTGGTGCTGGACCAGGAGCTGCCTCGGCCGGCGGAGCCGGAGGTGGAGGTGCCCTCGGTCCTGGGCAAGAGCGTGAGCGAGGCCGCGGCCATCCTGGCACGGCGGGGGCTGCTGCTCAACGTGGAGGGGAGCGGCTTCGCCGTCTTCCAGTCGCCGCCGCCCGGCACCCGGGTGCCGGCGGGCTCGCCGGTGGAGGTGCGCTTCGCCTTGCAGCGGGAAGAGGGACGGCCATGACGGTGGAGCAGCTGGCCGACGCGCTGGGCGGCGTCGGCCGGGTGGGGCGGGCCTGGGAAGAGGCGGGGCGGCGGGAGGCGCGGGTGCGGGCCGTGCGCTACGACTCGCGCCGGGTGCAGCCGGGCGACGTCTTCGTCTGCATCCGGGGCACCCGGCTCGACGGCCACGCCTTCGCGCCGGAGGCGGCCGAGCGAGGGGCGGCGCTGATCCTGGCGGAGCGGGAGCCGGGCCCCGTGGCGGATCGGGTGCCGACCCTGCTGGTGGCCGACAGCCGGGAGGCGCTGGGGCGGGCCGCCGCGCTGGTGCTGGGCCACCCGGACCGGCGGCTGCGGCTGGTGGGCGTGACGGGCACCAACGGCAAGACCACCACCACCTACCTGACCAAGGCGGCGCTGGAGTCGGCGGGCTTCCGGGTGGGGCTGGTGGGCACCATCCAGCAGCTGGTGGGCGACCGGGTGCTGGAGGCGGAGCGCACCACCCCGGAGTCGGCGGATCTGCAGGACCTCTTCGCCCGCATGGTGGAGGCCGGGGTCAGCCACGCCGTGACCGAGGTCTCCTCCCACGCGGTGGTGCTGAAGCGCATCGAGGGCATCGAGTACGACGTGGGCGTCTTCACCAACCTGACCCAGGATCACCTGGACTTCCACGGCACCATGGAGGCCTACCGGGAGGCCAAGGCCGGCTTCTTCGCGCGCCTGGGCCAGGGGGTGAAGGGGCGCAAGCTGGCCGTGGTCAACGGCGACGATCCCTCGGGCCCCTACATGGCCGCCCGGGCCGGGGTGGACGTCATCTACTACGGGCTGGATCCCCGCCGCGACGTGGCCGCCGAGGGGGTCCAGGCCCGACCCGACGGGGTGCGCTTCACCGCCCGCACGCCCTGGGGGGCCTCGCCCGTGCGGCTGCAGCTGGGCGGCACCTTCAACGTCTACAACGCCCTGGCGGCGCTGGCCGTCGGGCTGCACGAGGGAGCCTCCCTGGAGGGTGCCGTGGCGGCCCTGGAGCGGGTGGCGGGGGTGCCCGGGCGGTTCGAGGCGGTTCGGGAGGGGCAGCCCTTCGGCGTCATCGTGGACTACGCCCACACCCCCGACGGGCTGGAGAACGTGCTGCGCTCGGCCCGGGCCCTGTCGCCCCGGCGGCTGTGGGTCGTCTTCGGGTGCGGGGGCGACCGGGACCGCACCAAGCGCCCCCGCATGGGCGCCATCGCCGCCCGGCTGGCGGACCGGGTCATCATCACCTCCGACAACCCCCGCAGCGAGGACCCCGAGGCCATCTGCCGGGAGGTGGAGGCGGGGCTGGTGGCCCAGCGGGAGGCGGGGCCCGTGGCCATGGAGGGCTACGAGGTCATCGTGGACCGCAGGCAGGCCATCGTCCGGGCCCTGCGAGGCGCCCAGCCCGGGGATCTGGTGGTGGTGGCCGGCAAGGGCCACGAGACCTACCAGATCCTCCGGGACCGGGTCATCCCCTTCGACGACCGGCAGGTGGTGCGGGAGGCCCTGCGGGAGCTGGGCTACGGAGAGGCCCGGCCCGGGGAGGCGGGGTCGTGATGGAGGCGCTGACGGCGGCCGAGCTCGCGCGGGCGTGCGGGGCCGTGCTGGTGCGGGGGCCGGCGGAGGCGGTGGTGGAGCGGGTCTGCACCGACTCCCGGCAGGCGCGCCCCGGCGATCTGTTCGTGGCCCTGAGGGGTGAGCGGGCCGACGGGCACGACTTCGTGGGCGAAGCGGCGGCCCGGGGGGCCCGGGCCGTGCTGGTGAGGCACGACCGGGCCGGCTCGCTCCCCGAGGGCGGCTTCGCCGTGCTGGCGTCGGACGAGCCTCTGGAGGCGCTGCAGCGGCTGGCGGCATGGTACCGGCGGCGCCTGAGCTGCCCGGTGGTGGCCGTCACCGGCAGCGTGGGCAAGACCACCACCAAGGAGATGGCGGCCGAGGCCCTGGCTGCCCTGGGGCCCGTGGTGCGGGCGCCCGCCAGCTACAACAACGAGGTGGGCCTGCCCCTGACCATCCTGATGGCCGACGCCGGCACCCGGGCCCTGGTGCTGGAGATGGGCATGCGGGGGCCCGGCCAGATCCGGCACCTGGCCGGCTTGGCCGCTCCCACGGTGGGGGTCGTAACCAACGTGGGCGAGTCCCACGTGGGGCTCCTGGGGAGCCTGGAGGCCATCGCCCGGGCCAAGGGGGAGCTGGTGGAGAGCCTGCCGCCCGGCGGCACCGCGGTGCTCAACGCCGACGACGAGCGGGTGCGCGCCATGGCGGCCCGCGCGCCGGCCGGGGTGCGGGTGCTCACCTTCGGGGAGCGGGCCGGCGACGTGCGGGCGGAGCGGGTGGAGGGCGGGGGGCTGTCGGGCACCCGCTTCGAGCTGGTCTACGGGGGGCGCCGGGTGCCGTGCCGGCTGGCGGTGCCGGGACGGCACCTGGCCGTCAACGCGGCGGCGGCTGCGGCCGCCGCGCTGGCGGTGGGGGTGGATCTGGAGGACGCGGCCCGGGGGCTGGAAGGGTTCCGCCCGGCGGCCATGCGCATGGAGGTGGTACGGACCGCCGACGATCTCATCGTCATCAACGACGCCTACAACGCTAGCCCCGTCTCCATGCGCGCGGCCCTGGAGACGCTGCAGCGGATCGCGGCCGAGCAGCGGCGGCGCAGCGTCGCGGTGCTGGGCGACATGCTGGAGCTGGGCGCGCTGGCCCCCGAGGCCCACCGGGGCATCGGCCGCGAGGCGGCCCGCCGGGGCGTGGATCTGCTGGTGGCCGTGGGGGCGCTGGCCGGAGAGGTGGCCGCGGGCGCCCGGGAGGCGGCTGCGGGCTCCGAGATGGTCATCGTGCAGGCCGCCGACGCCGCGCAGGCCGCGGCCGCCGCGCGCCGCCACGTCCGGCCGGGCGACGTGGTGCTGGTGAAGGCGTCGCGGGCGGTGGGGCTGGACCGGGTGGCCCAGGCCATTCTGGAGCAGCACCCGCCGGCCGGGCCGGCCCCTGACGGCGCCGGGGACGAGGGGGGCCCCAGGTGAACGGCCTGGCCGCGGCTGTGGCGGCCGCCCTCTTCAGCACCGCCGTCACGCTGGCCCTGCTGCCGGGAGCGATCCGCATGCTGCGGCAGGTGGGGGCCGGCAAGATCGTGCGGGCCGAGGGGCCGGCCCGGCACGCCGCCAAGGCGGGCACCCCCACCATGGGGGGCGTGGTGATGGTGGGCGCCGCGTCGGCCGCCACCCTGGCGCTGGCGCCGGACCTCCAGGTGGCGCTGCCGCTGGTGGCGGGCCTGGTGGGCTTCGGCCTGCTGGGCAGCCTCGACGACCTGCGGGCGCTGTGGCTGCGGCGGGCCATGGGCATGCGGGCCCGGGAGAAGTTCGCCGGCCAGCTGATCCTGGGCGCGGCCCTGGGCGCGTGGGCCCTGCGGGTGGCCCCCGAGGTGAGCCGGCTGTCGCTGCCCTTCGCACCGGGCGCCTGGGAGCTGGCCCCGGCGCCCTTCGTGCTGCTGGCGGCCCTGGCCGCGGCCGCGGCCGCCAATGCGGTCAACCTCACCGACGGCCTTGACGGCCTGGCGGCCGGCTCCATGGCCGTGGTCAGCGCGGTGTACGCGGGGGCTGCCCTCTTGATGGACAAGCCCTCGGTGGCCGTCTTCGCGGCCGGCGTGGCGGGGGCCTGCCTGGGCTTCATCTGGTACAACGGCTACCCCGCCCAGATCTTCATGGGCGATGCCGGCAGCCTGGCCCTGGGGGCGGCGCTGGCGGGCATGGCCATCTTCACC
>DATCKV010000252.1:0-2441 GCA_036564285.1 Limnochordales bacterium | reverse complement strand
GGAGGTGGTGGCCGACCCCTGGGCCATGGCGGTGGCCGACGCGGTGACGGGCGCCAACGAGCCCGATGCCCACCTGGTGCACGTGGTGCCGGGGCGCGACTTCCGCCCGACCCGGGTGGCCGACGTGCGGGTGGCGGAGGCGGGCGACCCGTGTCCGCGCTGCGGAAGCCCGCTGGCCACGTCCGCCGGCATCGAGGTCGGCCAGATCTTCAAGCTCCACACCAAGTACAGCGAGGCGCTGGGCGCCACCTTCCTGGACGAGGACGGCAGGGAGAAGCCGGTGGTGATGGGGTGCTACGGCATCGGCATCACCCGCACCATGGCTGCCATCATCGAGCAGCACCACGACGAGCGGGGCATCATCTGGCCCGTGACGGTGGCGCCGTACCATGCCGACGTGGTGGTGGTCAACAGCCGGGACCGGGCCCAGGCCGAGGCGGGCGAGCGGGTCTACCAGGCGCTGCTGGAGCAGGGCGTGGAGGCGGTGCTGGACGACCGCGACGAGCGGCCGGGGGTCAAGTTCAACGACGCCGACCTCATCGGCTTCCCTTACCGGGTCACGGTGGGCAGCCGCCTGGGTGCCTCGGGCGAGGTGGAGATCCGCCGCCGGAGCTCGGGGACGGACGTGCCCGTGCCGGTGGAGCAGGCGGCGGCGGCCGTGGCCCGGTGGCTGCGCGAGGACCTGAAGGCCCTGGAACCCTGAATCTGTCTGAACGCGGCGTTGCGCCGCCGCGTTCGGCGATGGTATAATCGGCTTCGTAAGCGCAGGTTCGGTTCGAGCGGGCGAAAGAGTGGGTTCCCCCCACTCTTTCGTTCTGTTGGGGGTCGAATCGGGGATGCGCCCGAGAGCCGTCGAAGCGATGGTGATGGCCGAGGCGGAGGCGGTGGCGAAGCCTCTGGGGTTCGAGGTCATCGAGGTCGAGTACGAGACGGGCCCCCGCGGGAGGGTGCTGCGGGTGTTCATCGACAAGCCCGGCGGCGTCACCGTCGACGACTGCCAGGCGATGAGCGAGCCCCTCTCCGCGGCGCTGGACCGGCTGGACCCCATCCCCGGCCCCTACCGGCTGGAGGTCTCCTCCCCCGGCATCGAGCGGCCCCTGCGCAAGGTGGAGGACTTCCGGCGGTTCGCCGGCCGGGAGGTGGAGATCCATACCTATGCCCCCGTAGAGGGCCGGCGCAACTGGACCGGCACCTTGATGGGGGCCGATGAGGGCCGGGTGCACCTGCGGCTGGAGGACGGCTCGGCGGTCCAGCTGCCCCTGGACGGGATCAGCAGGGCCAGGCTGCGGGTTCGCTGGCAGGGGGCGTCGGAGCGATGAATCTGGAACTGATGGGTGCGCTCAACGAGCTGGAGAAGGAGCGGGGCATCTCGCGCGAGGTGCTGCTGAAGGCCATCGAGGACGCCATCGAGTCGGCCTTCCGCAAGTCGGCGCAGCCGCACCAGAACCTGCGGGTGGACGTGGACGACAAGAGCGGGCGGGTGCGGGTCTTCTCGCGCAAGGCCGTGGTGGAGAAGGTGACGGACCCTGCCAACGAGATCTCCCTGGAGGAGGCCCAGCGGATCAACCCGCGCTTCGAGGTCGACGACGTGGTGGAGGTGGAGCTGACCCTCCCGGAGCTCGGGCGCATCGCCGCGCAGACGGCCAAGCAGGTGGTGGTGCAGCGCATCCGGGAGGCGGAGCGCAACCGCATCTACGAGGAGTACCACAGCCGCCAGGGCGACATCCTGACGGGCATCATCCGGCGCATCGAGCACCGCAACGTCTACGTCGACCTGGGGCGGGCCGAGGCGGTGCTGCCGCCGTCGGAGCAGGTGCCCACGGAGCGCTATGCGCCCGGGGTGCGGATGAAGTTCTACCTGCTGGAGGTCAACAAGACGGCCAAAGGGCCCCAGCTGGTGCTCTCCCGCAGCCACCCGGGGCTGCTCAAGCGCCTCTTCGAGCTGGAGGTGCCGGAGATCCACGACGGCATCGTGGAGATCCGGGCGTGGGCCCGGGAGCCCGGTCACCGCTCCAAGATCGCGGTCTGGTCCACGGACCGCAACGTGGATCCCGTGGGGGCCTGCGTGGGGCCCCGGGGAGCCCGGGTGCAGCAGGTGGTCAAGGAGCTGCGGCAGGAGAAGGTGGACGTCATCGCCTGGGACCCGGACCCCGAGGTCTTCATCGCCAACGCGCTGCAGCCGGCCCGGGTGCTCAAGGCGTACCTGGACCCGGTGGAGCGCTCGGCCCGGGTCATCGTGCCGGAGAAGGAGCTCTCCCTGGCCATCGGCAAGGAGGGCCAAAACGCCCGGCTCGCGGCGCGGCTGACGGGCTGGCGTATCGACATCAAGGGCGAGTCGCAGTGGGCCGAGGTGCAGCGGGAGTACGAGGAGAAGCGGCGGCAGTGGCTGGACCGGCAGCTGGGCCTGCCGGTGCAGGCGGCCGAGGCGCCCGCGGGCGCGG
>DATCKV010000251.1:0-4568 GCA_036564285.1 Limnochordales bacterium | reverse complement strand
GCAGCCGGCGCCTGAACTGCTCGAAGCCCGCCCGCTCCTTACAGCAGTCGGTCCTGCTCCCCCGCAACTCCTGGCTCCCCCTTCGCTCGCGCCGGGGCCGCGCGCCGCCCCGACGAGGCGGCTAGCCCCGAGCCGTGGCGGGTGCGGCCGGCCCGCCGGGTGCGCCCCAGGGCCCCCAGCGGGGCGTCGAGGGGCACCTTGGCGAATTCGGCCACCAGCTGCTCCGGCCGCAGCGCCAGGGGCTCACCCAGCCGGCGGTAGGCGTAGCGCACGTAGGTGTCGATGATGTCGTAGCCGACCGCGTTGCGCCCCAGCGCGAGGGCCACCTTGGCGGTCTGGCCAGAGCCCAAGAACGGATCGAGCACGAGGTCGCCCGGGTACGAGTAGAGCTGGATGAGGCGGTACGGGATCTCCTCGGGGTACGGACAGGGGTGCTCCAGGGTGCCCGGCGGCACCGGCGCGATGTGCCAGACGTTGTTGGCGATCTCCTTGGTGAAGAGCGCCCCCACCCTCACCCGGGCCGCCTCCAGCCGGCCGTCCCGGGCGTGGCGGTAGATGGGCTCGCCCGGCTTGCGGAAGACGAGGATGTACTCCGTCATGATGTTGGGATGGAAGTAGCCGGGATAGGGCCGCTGGATGAAGACGCCCGCCCGCTTGACGCCGGCCGTGGTCTTGTGCCAGACGATGTCCTGCTGGAAGCGCCACCCATCCTCCGTGAGGCGGCTCACCAGGTCGAAAGGGACGGGGTAGTGCACGCCGTCCAGCAGGACGGTGCCGACCACCACCGCCAGGAAGCCCCCCGGTCGGGTGACCCGGCGCACCTCGCGGAAGATGCGGGTCACCCAGTCGAGGTAGCTGCGGTAGTCGTCGTACCCGGCCGCGTAGGAGCGGGTGCGGTACGACTGGGTGGGGTCGGCGGCGTGGCGGTCGTAGTCGATGGCGTTCCAGTACGGCGGGGAGGTGACGGTGAGGGTCACCGCGCCATCGGGCAGCTCGGGCATGGCCTCGCTGCTGCCCACGAAGAGGCGCGCCTCGCACGAGCCGCCTTCGCTCTCCCGCCGGAAGACCAGCGGCTGCCGCTGGACCGCGCCGCCGGGAAGGGCGGCCTCCACTCCCATCCCTCCTGACCGCCGCGCGGGCACGGAGCCGTCCAAACGGGCATTCGCTCCCGCCCGGCCTGCTCCTGCCCGGCGCCGCCCGGCCTATCCGTTGGGCAGCACCAGGATCTTGCCGGGTGCCCGGCCCTCGGCCATGGCCCGCAGCGCCGCCGGGAACTCGTCGAGCCCGATGCGCTGCCCGATCAGGGGCTCCACGGCCACGGCGCGGGCGGCCAGCAGATCCAGCGCCGCCCGGAAGGTCTTGCGCAGCGAGAAGGAGCCGACGATGCGCAGATCCCTTCGGTACACCTCGTACGGGCTCAGGCGGATCCGGCTGTCGTTGGGGCTGACGCCGAAGATGAGGAGGGTGCCGTCGTTCTGCACGTACCGCACCGCCTCCTCCACCACGGCCGGCACCCCCGTCGCCTCCACCACCAGGTCGAAGCCCCGGGGCGCCACCTGCCGCAGCCGCGCCTCCATCCGCTCCCCGGCCTCGAACGCGTGGTCGGCCCCCAGGGCCAGCGCCTGCCGCAAGCGGTCCGGCCGCACGTCCACCGCCACCACCAGCCCGGCCCCGTTGCGCCGGGCCAGCTGCACGTGCAGGAGCCCGATGGGGCCAGCCCCCAGCACCAGCACGCTCCCGCCCAGCGGCGGCCGGGCCCGCTGCTGCCCGTAGACGACGCAGGCCAAGGGCTCCGCGAAGGCCCCCTCGGCGGCGCTCATCCCGTCGGGCAGCGGGAAGACGCACGGCTCGGGCACGGCCACATACTCGGCGAAGGCGCCGGCCCGCGTGACGCCGATGGCCTGCCAGTTCTCGCAGAAGTTCTGCTTGTTCTGGCGGCAGTAGTGGCACTGCTCGCAGTAGACGTTGGGGTCGGCGGCGACAGCCTGGCCCGGGCGCACCGAGCGCACCGCCTCCCCCACCGCTTCGACCACGCCGGCGAACTCGTGCCCCGGGATCAAGGGAAAGCGGGGCTCGAACTCCCCCCGGAAGATGTGGACGTCGGTGCCGCAGACGCCGGCCGCACCCACCCTCACCAGCACGTCGCCCGGCCCCAGGGAGGGCGGCGGCACCTCCCGCACCGCGACTTGCCCTGGCCCGTCGATGACCACCGCGCGCATGGCAGCCACCCGCCCCTCGCACGGCTCCGTCTTACCACAGCCCGGCGGGCTCGTCCACCCGACGGCCGGGGGCGCCGGGGCCGACCGGCCGTGCTATACTGCTTCGTTGGCCTCATGCCGCCGCCCGCCCGGGCGGCTCGCCGTGGCGGGGGATGGGACGTTGGCAGCGGACCGCCGGATGCGGACCGTCTACGCGCTGATGCTGGCCATGTTTCTGACGGCCGTCGACGCCACCGTGGTGGACACGGCCATGCCCCGCATCGTCGGGTCGCTGGGCGGCTTCTCCATGCTCACGTGGCTGGTGACGGCCTACCTGCTCACCTCCACGTCGACGGTGCCCGTCTACGGCAAGCTGGCCGATCTCTTCGGGCGCAGGCGCACCTTTGCGGCCGGCGCCGCCATCTTCCTGGCCGGATCGGCGCTGTGCGGGCAGGCGCGCAGCATGCCGCAGCTGGTCCTCTTCCGGGCCCTGCAGGGGCTGGGAGCCGGCGCCGTCCAGCCGGTGGTGCAGACCATCATCGGCGACCTCTTCCCGCCTGCCGAGCGGGCCCGCTTCCAGGGGTGGTTCTCCGCGGTCTGGGGCATCTCGGCGCTGGTGGGGCCGCTGGTAGGCGGGTTCGTGGTGGATCACGTCTCGTGGCGCTGGCTCTTCTACATCAACCTCCCCCTGGGCGCCCTGGCCATCTACATGGTGCTGACGCAGCTGGAGGAGCGGGCGCCCCGGCGGGCCGTGGCCATCGACTACCTGGGGTCCGCGCTGCTGACGGTAGGCGCCTCGGCCGTGCTGCTGGCGCTGCTGGAGGGGGGCTCCACGCTGCCGTGGGGATCGCCTGCGGTGCTGGCGCTGCTGGGCGGGGGCGGGGCGCTGCTGGCGCTGTTCGTCTGGCAGGAGCGCCGCCACCCCGACCCGATGCTGCCCCTGGAGCTCTACGCCGTGCCTACCATCGGCCTGGCCAACCTGGCCACCTTCATGATCGGGGGCGTCTTCTACGGCACCACCGTCTTCCTGCCGCTGTGGGCGCAGGGGGTGCAGGGGTACTCGGCCACCCGCTCGGGGGCGTCGCTTCTGTGGCTGTCGGTGGGCTGGCCGCTGGCCTCCATCTTCGCGAGCCGCTACATCCTCAAGGTGGGCCAGCGGCGGGCGGCGGCCCTGGGGCTGGTCTTCCAGACGGCCGCCTCGGTGGGGCTGCTGATCCTGGCCCGGCGGGAGCAGGCCATCCCCGGGCTCGCCTTCGCCGCCGTGACCTTCGTCATCGGGGCGGGCATGGGTCTGGCGACCCTGTCGTTCATCCTGGGCGTGCAGAGCGCGGTGGGCTGGGAGCGCCGGGGCGTGGCGACGGCGTCCCTGCAGTTCGTGCGCACCCTGGGCGGGCTCGTGTGGGTGGCGCTGATGGGAGCTGCCGTCAACCGCACCCTGGCCCTGCGCCTGCAGGCGCTGCCGGAGCTGGGTGTGCGCACCACGGCGCAGGCGGCGGCCTTCGCGAGCGACCTGCTGGATCCGGCGCACCGGGCGGCCCTGGCGCCCCAGACGCTGGCGGCGGCCCGGGAGGCGCTGGCTCAGGCGCTGCGGGGCGTGCACGTCCTCATGGTGCTGTGCGCGCTGGCCGCCCTGACCGTCACCCTCTTCCTGCCCGACGTACGGTTCGGCCAGCAGCCGGGGCCAGCGCAGACCGACGGGGCGGCAAGGCGGCCCGCCGCCGCGGCAGGCGGGGGCGCAGGCGCCGCGGACCCCGTCTCCGACGCGCCGCACGCTTCCGATTGAGGGGCAGGCCCGCGCAGGAAGCCGGAGACTTCGGCGGGATCTTGCAACCGGCTCAGGACTGTGCCAGACTGGCCTCGCGAGTGGGCATCGACGCGCACCGCATCCTCCTCGGCGCCGACATCGACCGCATGGACGCCCCCACGCTGCGGGCCGAGGTGGAGCGGACCACAGTCTTCGCCCGGCGTGCTGCTCGGCTACCTCCTGGCAGGGCAGACGGTGAAGCGGCGGTTCCTGGCGCGCTACGGGCACCTGAGCTGAAGATGACCGCGGGCCGGGCCGGCCGGCCTCCCTCCCCAGGCCTGACCGCGGCGCCGTGAAGTGCAGATCAGCCGCGGCGTCCGACCTTGACATCGGACGGGCTCCGCCGTAGCCTGACACATGAGCGTGTGATCAGATATTCACGATGATGCCAACCGATTGCAACAACGGACGCGGCCTGCTGAGACGGAGAAGGCGAGGGAGAGGTCCTTGGGCAGGCGCCACTCGGAGGTGCTCGAGCACCTGCGGATCCTGGCCGACCCCACACGCCTCGGCATCCTTCGGCTGCTGGCCAGCCGCGAGCTGCCGGTGGGCGAGCTGGCCCGCGC
>DATCKV010000250.1:0-5552 GCA_036564285.1 Limnochordales bacterium | reverse complement strand
ACCGCCCTCGAGCACCTCGGCCCCCGGGACCAGGCCTGGGTCATCGAGGCCGCCGAGCGCCCGCGGCTGGTCGCGGCCTACCGAGGCCCCCGCCCCGACCCTGACGCGCCGACCGCCCCCCTCACGGGCACCACCGGCGAGGCCACGGATCTCCAGGCGGCCCTGGAGGCGGCCCGCAGCCTGCTGAGCGGCGCCCCGGGCCTGAGCGGCTCCCCACCGGGGCGCATCGTGCTGGTGAGCGACGGGCGGGAGACCACCGGCGACGCGCTGGCCTCCCTGCGAGCGGGTGCGGCCTTCCCGCCGGTGGACGTGGTACCGGTGCTGGCCGGACCGGATCCGGAGGTGGCGGTGGGGGACGTCTTCGCCCCCCCGGCGGTGGCGCCGGGCGACCCGGTGCCCCTGGAGGTGCGGGTCTACGCCTCCCGTCCTCAGACTGCCCGGCTCTCGGTGGTACGCGACGGGAGGCTGCTGTGGGCGGAGCCGGTACGGCTTCGGACCGGCTGGCAGAGCCTCGGCTTCGAGGACCCCTCGCCGTCCGACGCCCCCGCCGTGGTGTACGAGGCCCGGCTCGACCCCGCCGCCGACGACACGGAGATGGCCAACAACCGCGCCGCCGCGGCCGTGGCCGTCCAGGGGGTGCGCCGGGTGCTGTACGTGGGCGAAGGGGCCTCCACCGGCGCGGCCTGGCTCAGCTCGGCCGGCCTGCCCGCGCAGGCCGCCGCACCCGGCGCCCTCCCCGCCTCCCGAGCCGGCCTCGCCCGCTACTCCGCGGTCGTGCTGGACGACGTGCCGGCCTCCGCGCTGACCGCCCCGCAGATGGAGGCGCTGGCCGACGCCGTGGTGGACATGGGCCTGGGGCTGGTGGTGCTGGGAGGGCCGCACTCCTTCGGGCCCGGCGGCTACCTGGACGCCCCGCTGGAGCGGGTGCTGCCGGTGCGATCCGAGGTGCCGGCGCGGCTCATCGTTCCGCAGGTGGCGCTGGTGCTGGTCATCGACAAGTCGGGCAGCATGGGCGAGCGGTCCGCCGCCGGCACCAAGCTGGACGCCGCCCGCCGGGCCGCCGCCGCTGCCCTGGAGCTCCTCTCCCCCGGCGATCTGGTGGGGGTGCTGGCGTTCGACGGGCAGCCCCGCTGGGTCCAGCATCTGCAGCCCGCTTCGGAGCGCCAGGCGCTGCTGCATCGCATGGCCGCGCTGACGGCCGACGGCGGCACCGATCTGGGCCCTGCCCTGCAGGAGGCGCTGGCCAGCCTCGAGCCGGTGCGGGCCATGGTGCGCCACGTCATCGTGCTGTCCGACGGCAGGTCCAACCCTGCCGACTTCGAGGGGATGACCCGCGCCGCGGCCTCCCGGGGCATCACCGTCAGCACGGTCGCCATCGGCCCCGATGCCGACGCGGTGCTCCTGGCCGACATCGCCCGGTGGGGGAGGGGGCGCTTCTACCAGACCCGGGACCTGCGGGCCATCCCCCAGATCTTCGCCTCGGAGACCATCACCGTCGCGCGCTCGGCCCTGGTGCCGGGGCCGGCGGCGGTGTCGGCCACGGGGGCGCCGGGGGCCGGCGAGAGCCTGCTGCCCCCCGGCCTGCCGGCGCTTCCGGCGCTGGGCGGGTACGTGGCCACCACGCCGCGGCCCGGGGCCACCGTCTACGCGGCATCCTCGCAGGGGGATCCCATCCTGGCCGCCTGGCGGGCGGGGCTGGGCCGAGTGGTGGCCTTCACCTCAAGCCTGACGGGGCCCTGGGGGGAGTCGTGGCAGGCCGAGGGCCTGGCCCCTGAGATGCTGCGCCGCATGGTGCGCTGGGTGCTGCCCGCCGCCGGGGTGGCCGGGGGCACCTCCCGCCTCTACCTGGAGCTGCAGGGCGACCGGGGCCAGGTGGTGCTGGAGGCCCTGGATCCTCAGGGGCGTCCCCTCAACTTCCTCGACGTGGAGGCCTCGGTGAGCGGCCCCGGCGGCATCTCCCTGGCGCTGCCCCTGCGGCAGGAGGCTCCCGGCCGCTACGCCGCCGGCTTCGACGCCTCCGGGCCCGGGGAGTACGCGGCCACGGTCGCCTTCGCCGGGCAGCGGCTGCAGGCGGTGGCGGTGCGGGCCTACCCGGCCGAGCTGGAGCCGGGCCCGCCCTCGCCCACCCTGCTGGCCACCCTGGCCCACGAGAGCGGCGGCCAGGTGCTCGGCTACATCCTCCCCGGCGGGCCCGACGACGGCCGGCCCGAGCTGGCGCCGGCGCTGGCCGAGGCGGCCGCCCGCCTCGCCTCGCTCCCTCCCGGCCGGGCGGGGGCGCGGCAGGGCCGGCCGGCCTGGCCCTGGCTGGTGGGGCTGGCCCTGGGGCTGCTGGTGGCCGACGTGGCCGTGCGCCGGGTGGAATCTTCGCCTCGGGAGCTGCTGGCCTCGCTCCGAGGGGAGTGGATCGAGCCGCTGCGGCAGCGCCTGCGCCGGCAGCACCCCCGGCGGGCGCCGACCCCGCAGGAGGTGGTGCAGGCCCGCCGCCGGGCCGCCGCCTCTCCGTCTCCCGGCGACGCACCCCCGGCGGGGGCGGGGGGCGTCGACCCTGCCCGGGCCGCCCGCCTCTACCTGGCCCGGCTGCAGCGAGAGCGGCGCGCCCGCTGACCCCTTCCGGCCTCTCAGGCTCCCTCGCCGAAGAAGCGGCGGATCTCCTCCTCCGCGGTCTCGGGGGAGTCGGAGGCGTGCACCATGTTGAAGGGCAGCTCCACGGCGAAGTCGCCCCGGATGCTGCCCGGGCTGGCCTTGACCGGGTCGGTGGCCCCCACCAGGTTGCGCACGTGGGCGATGGCCGACGGCCCCTCCACGATGGCGAAGACCACGGGCCCGGCGGTGATGGCGTCCAGCAGCCCCTCGAAGAACGGTTTGTCGGCGTGGTGGATGTAGTGCTGGCGGGCCAGGGCCCGGTCGATGCGCCCGTCGCGCAGGCGGGTGATGCGCAGCCCCTTGCGCTCGAACCGGGAGAGGATCTCGCCGATGAGGCCGGCCTTGACGGCCTCGGGCTTGATGATGACCAGGGTGCGTTCCCAGGCCAACTCGGGTCCGTGCCACCTTTCCGAGGATGAGGATGGGCGGGCCTCCCCACCGCTACGACAGCCCGGTGACGAACCCCTCCTGGTCCACGTCGATGCGCAGGGCGGCCGGCTCCCGGGGAAGCCCGGGCATGGTCATCACGTCGCCCGTCAGGGCCACCACGAAGCCCGCCCCCAGCGACGGGCGCACCTCCCGCACCTGCAGGCGCCACCCCCGGGGCGCACCCCGGCGAGACGGGTCGTCGCTGATGGAGAACTGGGTCTTGGCCACGCAGACCGGCAGCTGCCCGAAGCCGCGCTCCTGGAGGGCCTCCAGATCCGCCCGGGCTCGGGGGCTGAGGTCCACCCCGTCGGCGCCGTACACCTGGGTGGCCAGCCGCTCCAGCTTGTCTACCAGAGGCATCGCCCAGTCGTAGGCAGGCCGGAAGTCGGGCCGGCTGCCCTCCATGGCGGCGAGCACGGCCTCGGCCAGCTCCAGCCCCCCCTCGCCCCCTCGGGCCGCCACGTCCGCCACGGCGGCCGGCACGCCCAGTTCGCCGCAGTGGGCGACGACCGCCTCCAGCTCCCGGGGGTCGTCGGAGGCGAACCGGTTGACCGCGACCACCACCGGCAGCCCGAACCGCCGCAGCGTCTGGATGTGGTGGTCCAGGTTGGCGAAGCCGCGCCTGAGGGCCTCCGGGTCGTACTGGTGCAGGGCCGAGCGGGAGGCCCCGCCGTGGTGGTGCAGCGCCCGCACCGTGGCCACCAGCACCACCACGTCGGGCACCAGGCCCGTCTGGGGCACCACGATGTCGAAGAACTTCTCCGCGCCCAGGTCGGCGGCGAATCCGCCCTCGGTCACCACGAAGTCGGCCAGCCCCAGGGCCGTCTGGGTGGCGAGAATGGAGTTGTTGCCGTGGGCGATGTTGGCGAAGGGCCCGCCGTGGATGAAGGCGGGCTGCCCCTCCAGGGTCTGCACCAGGTTGGGCTTGAGCGCGTCGCGCAGGAGCACGGCCATGGCCCCCACCACGCCCAGCTGGCGGGCGAAGACCCAGTCGGGCCGCCGGTCGGGGCCGGGCCGGGTCTCGCCCACCAGGATCTGCCCCAGCCGCCTCTTGAGGTCCTCCATGTCGCGGCTCAGGCAGAGGATGGCCATCACCTCGGAGGCCGCGGTGATGTCGAACCCCGTCTCCCGCACGACGCCGTCGGCGGGGCCGCCCAGTCCGACCACGATGCGGCGCAGCTGGCGGTCGTTGATGTCCATGACCCGCCGCCAGAAGACCCGCTTGGGGTCCAGGCCCAGCTCGTTGCCGTGGAAGATGTGGTTGTCGACCACGGCCGCCAGGAGGTTGTGGGCGCTGCCGACGGCGTGGAGGTCGCCGGTGAAGTGCAGGTTGATCTCCACCATGGGCGCCACCTGGCTCAGGCCGCCCCCCGTGGCGCCGCCCTTGACGCCGAAGGTGGGGCCCAAGGAGGGCTCCCGCAGGCAGACGGCCGCCTTGAGCCCCATCCTGCCCAGGGCCTGGGTGAGGCCGATGGCCACGGTGGTCTTGCCCTCGCCGGCGGGGGTGGCGGTGATGGCCGTGGTGTAGATGAGGCGGCCCCGGCGCCGGCCCGCGGCCCGTCTCACCGCCGCCATGGAGACCTTGGCCATGTAGCGCCCGTAGGGCTCGATCTCGTCGTCGCCGAGCCCCAGGGACGCGGCTACCTCCTGGATGGGCCGCAGCCGGGCTCGCTGGTTGATCTCCGCGTCGTGCTCCACGTCGGCGCGCGCCTCCGGCGCCCCGACGGCGCCGGGGCCGGCGCGCTCGCCCCCTTCCCTGCGGTGCGTCGCGCCCAGCCTGCGCGGACCGGGCGGCCCGCCTCCGCGCGCGCCGGAAGCTTCGTGCCGGGAGGGGCCCCGCCCTGCCGGGCGCAGCCGTGTCGATCCGCGCCGTCAAGCGCCACTAGCGCCACCGTCGCCACCTTGCGCACGTGGCTAACCTGCCCCGTTCGTCACGACGGCCGCGCCGCGGCCCGGGCCTCCCGGGCGCGCGGGCGAGGAGCCGCAAGCCAGGCCACCCAGATGCTGACCTCGTACAGCAGCACCAGGGGCACCGCCATCAGCAGCTGGGAGAAGACGTCGGGCCCCGGCGTCAGCGCGGCGGCCAGGGCGGCGATGCCCACCACCGCGTAGCCGCGGCGCTGGGCCAGGGTGCGGTGGTGCAGCACCCCCAGCCTGGCCAGGAAGAAGACCAGCAGGGGCAGCTGGAAGACCAGGCCGAAGGGCACCACCACGGAGAGGATGAAGTTGACGTAGCTGTTGACGGAGATCATGGCCCGCAGCCGGTCAGCGGCGAACCCCAGCAAGAAGCGCAGGGCCGCGGGCACCACCCAGGCGTAGGCGAATCCCGCCCCCACCGTGAACAGCCCCAGGGAAGCCGGGATGGCCAGGAAGGTGACGAACCGCTGGCGCCGGCTCCGCCCCCGGGTGGCGGCGGCCCAGGCTCCCAGCATCACCAGCGGGACGGCCGTGGCCGCTCCCAGGGCCAGGGCGATCTTGAC
>DATCKV010000249.1:0-3360 GCA_036564285.1 Limnochordales bacterium | reverse complement strand
ACGTCGCCGGGCACGCCGGCGTACTCCCCCAGCGTGTACACCTTCCCGGCCGCCTCCGGCGCCATCTCCAGCACGCGCCGCTTGTGCTCGGCGGTCATGGTCAGCACCAGCCGGGCGGCCTCCAGGTCCGCGCGCGTCAGGCGCCGGGCGCGATGCGACGCCAGGTCCAGCCCCCACTCCCGCGCCACCTGGCGGGCCGGCTCGGTGGCCGGTTCTCCGTCGAGCGCGGACAACCCTGCCGACGAGACGGCCGCGGCCCTGCCCGGCCGGAGCTCCTCCAGGGCCCGGCGGAAGAAGGCGGCGGCCAGGGGGCTGCGGCAGGTGTTGCCCGAGCAGACCAGCAGCACCTCGCCCGCGCCCTGGCCGCCCCCGCCGTGCGGCGCCCCCTGCTGCGGCCCGGGCATCCTAACGGCGGCATCGCCCTGGGGAGTGACCTCTGCCATGGAGCAACCACGCCCCTACCTGTGCCCCGGCTGCCAGACCAACCGGAGCCGCTTCGAGCTCATCTACCACTTCGTCCAGGAGGTGCAGAAAGACCCCGCCACCGGGGCGGTGGTCTACGCCGCCGACGAGCTGGTGCCCCTCGCCCGGGGGGAGCGCCCCTCCCTGGACGTGCGCTGCTGCATCTGCCACTTTACGGGCCACGAGGGGCTCTTCGTCAAGGCGGCTCGGCGCAGCGCTCCACCCGGCCAGCGGCCGCTCGTCTGAGCCGGTTGTTGACGGCCACGCCCAGCCCGCGCTCCTCGACGGCCTCCGCCAGGATCAGGCCCCGGGGGCCCTGGTCCAGCTCCCGCAGCGCGCCGAAGAGGCGCCGGGCGATCCCCTCCAGATCGTGCCGCGGGCCGGCCGGCACCACCCGCACCCGGGGGTGGGGCAGCGCCCCCCACCGGTGCAGCCAGGCCAGGGTCTCGTCGGTGACGAACAGCCCCAGCGGGCCCGCCTCCGGGCCCAGCGACTCCAGGCGCCGGCGCACGGCCCACGCCACCGCGCGGGGGCTGCCCTCCAGCACCAGCAGCGGCGTCTCCGGCGCGTAGTGGCGGTATTTCATGCCGGGGGAGCGGGGCGCCTGGCCCTCGGGCGCCTCGCCGGCGTGCAGGCGCACCGGCCCCAGCACCGCCTCCAGGCGCTCCGGCCCCACGCCGCCGGGCCGAAGCACCGCCGGGGGGTCGTCGGTCAGATCCAGCACCGTCGACTCCACCCCGACGCCCGTAGGCCCGCCGTCCAGGATCCACTCCACCCGCCCGTACAGGTCTTCCACCACGTGCTGCGCCGTCGAGGGGGAGGGCCGCCCGGAGCGGTTGGCGCTGGGCGCGGCGATGGGGCGGCCGGCGGCCCGGATCAGCCCCAGCGCGACGGGGTGAGCGGGCATGCGGATGGCCACCGTGTCCAGCCCTGCGGTGGCCGCCGGGCTCACGACGGGGCGACAGGGCAGGATGAGGGTCAGGGGGCCCGGCCAGAAGCGTCGGGCCAGCTCCTCCCACCGCCCCCGGGGGTCCGGGTAGGCCAGCGCCATGGCCTGCTCCGGCGAGGCCACGTGGACGATGAGGGGATTGTCCGGGGGCCGCCCCTTGGCCTCGAAGATGCGCCGCACGGCCCGGTCGTCCAGGGCGTCGGCCCCCAGGCCGTAGACCGTCTCGGTCGGGAAGGCCACCAGCTCCCCGCGCCGGATGGCCGCCCCCACCTCGGCCAGCACCGCCGGGTCTGGCCGCTGGGGGTCGACACGCACGACGCGGGTCTTCACGAGCCCATCTCCTCCGCGGCCGTCGCAGGCCAGCCCAGCGGCCCCGAACCGGCCGCCCTGGCCACCAGCACGGGCGCCCCGCCGGCCGGGTCCCGGACGGCCGCGGCCCGGGCGAAGCCGGGCACCTCGCCGCCGCCCAGCCGGCGGGCCAGCGCCCGGGCCTGCTCGGCGGTGCCCAGCTCCATCAGCAGGAGTCCCCCGGGCCTGAGCACCCGGGCCGCCTGGGAGGCGATCCGGTTTGCCACCGCAAGCCCATCCGGCCCGCCGTCCAGGGCGACCCGGGGCTCGTGCCGCCGGATCTCCGGGGCCAGGCGCTCGAGCTGCGGGGTGGGGATGTAAGGGGGGTTGCTGACCACCAGATCCAGGGACTGGCCGCCCGCCCAGCTCAGGGCGTCGCCCCTCACCCAGCTCAGGCGGCCCCCGACGCCGTGGGAGCGGGCGTTGGCCCGGGCGTACCCCAGGGCCTGGTCGGAGACGTCGCTGCCGACCCCTCGCCAGGCGGGCTGGCGCACGGCCAGGGTCACCGCCAGCGCGCCGCAGCCCGTACCCACGTCCGCGAAGCGGACGGCCGGCTCCGGCTGCGCCTGCGCCCCCGCCTGCCACGCCCGCAGGGCCAGCTCCACCAGGTACTCGGTCTCGGGCCGGGGCACCAGCACCCCCGGCCCCACCTGGAAGCGCAGCCCGTAAAACTCCCGGTGGCCCACGATGTACGCCACGGGCTCCCGTGCGGCCCGGCGCCGGAGCGCCTCCCGGTAGGCGTCGACCTCGTCCCGCTGCAGGGGCTGATCCAGCCGGGTGTACAGCTCGAGCCGGGTTGTGCCCAGCACGTGGGCCAGGAGCACCTCCGCGTCGAGCCGGGGGGTGGGGCAGCCGTGCCGGGCCAGGTACGGCTCGGCCAGCCTCAGCAACTCCACGACGGTGCGGGGCGGGGCGCCCGCAGCCGGGCCCACGGCCACTCCCGGCGCCCCTCACACCTGGAGCGCGGCCAGGCGCTGAGCCTGCTCGTCGAGGATGAGAGCGTCGATGAACTCGTCCAGCTCGCCCTCCTGCAGCACCGCGTCCAGCCGGTGCACGGTGAGGCCGATGCGGTGGTCCGTCACCCGGTTCTGGGGGAAGTTGTACGTGCGGATCCGCTCGCTGCGCTCGCCGGTGCCCACCTGCGAGCGCCGCTCCCGGGCCAGCCGCTGCTCCTGCTCCCGCAGCATGCGGTCGTACAGCCGCGCCCGCAGCACCTTCATGGCCCGTTCCCGGTTCTTGAGCTGGGAGCGCTCGTCCTGGCAGGTTACCACGATGCCGGTGGGCTTGTGGGTGATGCGCACCGCGGAGTCGGTGGTGTTGACGTGCTGGCCCCCGTGGCCGCTGGCGCGGAAGACGTCGATCTCCAGGTCTTCTGGCCGGATCTGCACCTCCACCTCCTCGGGCTCGGGAAGCACCGCCACGGTGGCCGTGGACGTGTGGATGCGCCCGGAGGCCTCGGTGACCGGCACCCGCTGCACCCGGTGCACGCCCCGCTCGTACTTGAGGCGGCTGAAGGCTCCCTCGCCGGTGACGGAGAAGATGACCTCCTTGAACCCGCCCAGCTCCGTGGGGCTGGCCGAGATCAGCTCGATCTTCCACCC
>DATCKV010000248.1:0-2782 GCA_036564285.1 Limnochordales bacterium | reverse complement strand
GTCACCGACCGGGGAAGGCCCGTCACCACGTCCCGGCCCCGCACCTCCATGGATTCGGCCGGGGGCGGGCTGCGGTCGGGGTCGGCGGTGCCGACGGTGCGCTTCACCTCCTCGGCCGTGCGCTCCCCCACCTCCAGGCTGCGGGCTCGTCGCAGGTGGCGGGCGATGGCCTCATCCATGTGATTTCCCGCCACCCGCACGGAGTCGGAGACCACCTCCTGGCCCATGGAGATGACGGCCACGTCGGTGGTGCCCCCGCCCACGTCGACGATGAGGTGGCCCCGTACCTCGTGGACCGGTACGTCCGCGCCCAGCGCGGCGGCCATGGGCTCCGAGACCAGGAAGACCTGGCGGGCCCCGGCCGCCCGGCACGCCTCGACCACGGCCCGCCGCTCGACGTCGGTCACCACCGACGGCAGGCAGACCGCCACCCGGGGCTTCACCCAGCGCAGGGAGCCGACGGCGGCGCGCAGGACGTGCAGCAGCATCTGGAGGGTCACCTCGTAGCTGGCCACGACCCCTTCCCGCAGGGGCCGCACCGCCTCGATGCGGCCGGGCGTGCGCCCCAGCATGGCCAGCGCCTCGGAGCCGACGGCCAGCACGGCCCCGCTCTCGCGGTCCACGGCCACGATGGAGGGCTCGTGCACCACGATCCCGCGGCCCCGCACGAAGACCAGCACGGTGCTGGTGCCCAGATCGATGCCGACGTCGGCCGATAGCACGGGGGAGCACCCCCCTTCCCCCACCCCCGCGCCGGGCCGCTCACCCCATGGAACGACACCGCCGCCCCGGGCCTTGAGCCCGGGCGGCGGCGTGCCCGCCCGGGCCTCAGTCCGCGTAGAAGTTGCGCGCCCAGCGGTGGGCCCGCAGGCGCTGCACCTGCTCGGGCGGCAGGCCGCGGCCGTCGCCCACCCTGCAGTTGGCCTCCACGTTGCGCACGGAGCGCATGCCCGGGATGACGGTAGAGACGGCGGGATGGGAGAGGGTGAAGCGCAGGGCCACCTCGGGCATCTGCTCCAGGCCGATGCCCAGATCCCTCGCGATGCGCTGCACCCGCTCGTAAACCTCCCGCTTGCGCTCGCCGCGGAAGTAGCGGTTGCGCCAGTCGCCCTCGGGGAACGTGGTCTCCGGCGTGATCCGCCCCGTCAGGCCGCCCTCGTCCAGGGGCACCCGGACGATGACGCCCACGCGGTGCGCCTGGCAGGCGGGGAAGAGGCGGTCTTCGGGGCTCTGGTCGAAGATGTTGTAGATGACCTGCACCGTGTCGACCAGGCCGCTCTCCACCAGCCTCAGGGCGTTGTGGGGCTCGTGGTCGTTGATGGAGATGCCGAAGAAGCGGATCTTGCCCTCCCGCTTGAGCCGCTCCACGGCCTCCAGCCACGAACCCTGCCCCACCCACTCGTCGGACCAGACGTGGAACTGCAGCACGTCGATGGCGTCGAGCCCCAGGTTGCGTAGGCTCTGCTCGGCGCAGGCCATCACGTACGGGGCCGGGAAGACCTCGTCGGCCGGCACGCCCGGCCGGGCCGGCCACTGGCCGTTCTTGGGGGGCACCTTGGTGGCCACGTAGACCCGCTCCGAGCGGGAGCGCACCACCTGACCCACCAGGCGCTCGCTGTGGCCGTCGCCGTACGCCAGCGCGGTGTCGATGAAGTTGACGCCCAGGTCGATGGCGCGGTGGAGGGCGCGGATGGACTCGTCGTCTTCGGCGCCTACCCACATGTCCTTGCCGATGCCCCAGGCTCCGAAACCGATCTCCGAGACCCGAAGCCCGGTGCGCCCCAGGGTGCGGTAGTGCACGAGGATCCCCCCATCTCCGTCAGGTGCCGGATGCATGCGGAGTGGCAATCGCCCGTTGCTTCGCCGCTGCTGCCCCCCGCTCCTACTCCCAGCGGCGGGGCGCCTTCTGCCGATACATGCGGGAGTCGGCCAGCGCCACCAGCTGCCGGGCCGTGCGGCCCTCCAGCGGGTAGACCGCGTAGCCCACCGACGGCGCCTCCAGCCGCCGGCCGCCTGCGAAGGCGTACCCCGCCACGGCCTGCTGGATGTGGCGTGCGAGCCCCTCCGGCTCAGCCGCCCCCAGGCCCACCAGCATGGCGAACTCGTCGCCCCCGTAACGCGCGACCAGCCCCGACTCCCCGCACAGCCGCTGCAGCAGCGCCGCCACCTCCTGCAGCACCGTGTCGCCCGCCAGGTGGCCGTGGGCGTCGTTGAGCTCCTTGAACCCGTTGAGGTCGATCATGAAGACCGCGGCGGGCGCCTCGGGGAGGGGGATGCGCTCCAGGAGCACGCTGTCGGAGCCGGCCGGGCGCTCCCCCGTCAGGCGCTCCAGGGCCGCCCAGAAGACTCCCCGGTTGAAGACGCCCGTCAGGGGGTCGCGCCGCGCCGCCTCGGCAATCGTCTCGTTGGCCTCCCGCAGCTGGCGGTTGGTGCGCTCCAGCTCCGCTACCAGCCGGGCCAGCGCGACGGCTCCGGCGGCGTAGTGGGCGAACAGCTGCACGAGTTCCTTCTCGGCCGGGGAGAGGGTGCGCTGCCGGGTCCAGTAGACGCCCAGCACGCCCAGCAGCTCGTGGTCCAGCACCAGGGGGGCGGCCACCATGGAGACGAAGCCCTCTCGGTGCGCTCGGCCCACGGTCTCGTAGCGGGGGTCGCCCCGGATGTCGACGATGGCCACCAGCTGCCGGGTGCGCCCCACCTCGCCCACCACCCCCTGGTCCCGGGGGATGTGGCGGCGCTCGAAGGGTCGGCCGTGCACGGCGACCAGCTCGAAGTCGCCGTCGGG
>DATCKV010000247.1:0-17466 GCA_036564285.1 Limnochordales bacterium | reverse complement strand
CGCGCTCCTGGAGTCCAAGATGGTGGCGATGCCGGGCTTCGGGCTGCTGCCGCCGGAGGCGCACCTGTTTCCCATCGGGCCCCACCTGCTGGTGGGCGGGGTGCTCTTCGGCGTGGGCATGTCGCTGGCGGGGGGCTGCGTTTCGGGCACGCTGTACCGCATCGGGGAGGGGTACGTGGGGTCGTGGGTGGCCCTGGCCGGGATCCTGGCGGGGCTGGGCCTGGCGGCCCACACCTGGGGCTTCTGGTGGCAGCGCTTCATCTCCACGGGCCCCGTCATCTGGCTGCCGGCGTACCTGGGCTACGGCGGGGCGCTGGCGGTGACCCTGGCAGGGCTGGCCGCGGCGTGGCTCCTGCTGGAGGTGGTGGAGGCGCGGCGGGGCTTCGCCCCGCTCCACGGCGCCGGGACCGCTCCTCCTGGCCCGGCGGCGCTGCAGACCGGGGCGGCACCGGGGCCGGCGGCGGGGCTGCCGGCGGGGGTACTGCTGCGGCAGCGCACGGCCCAGCTGGCCCGGCGGCTGTTCAGAGACGGCTGGCCGGCGCTGGTGGGCGGGCCGCTGCTGGGGGTGCTCAACGTCTACCTCTACACGGCCCACATGCCCTGGGGCGTCACCGGTGAGCTCTCCCGGTGGGCGACGGGGCTCATGGGGCTGGTAGGGCTGGCGCCGGGCCCGCTGCCGGGAGCCGACCAGCTGCCCGGCTGCACCCTGACCCTGGGGGGCAGCGCGCTGCTGAGCCACTCCCTCATGCTGGACGTCGGCATGATCGTGGGCAGCCTGCTGGCGGCCTCGCTGGCCGGGGAGTTTCACTGGCGGGTGCCGAGGCAGCCCAGGCGCTGGGTGCAGTCGGCGGCCGGGGGCGTGCTGATGGGGTACGGCGCCGGCATCGCCGGTGGCTGCACCATCGGCGCCTTCTTCTCGGCCATCCCGTCGCTGGGGGTCAACGGGTGGATCTTCGGTGCGGCGCTGCTGGCGGGCGCCTGGGCGGGCACGGCCCTGGTGCGCCGGCTGGCCTGAGCCGACGGGGTGCGGCATCGGATAGAATCACGGTGCGCGGAAAGGGGCGACGGCGACCCATGCTGCTGGACGTTCGGGGCGAGATCTGCCCCTATCCCATGCTGAAGGCGGTGGAGGCGCTGCCCCGCCTCAAGGAGGGCGAGGCGCTGGAGGTGCTGACGGACCACGCCCCGGCCCTCCAGACCATCCCGGCCTACACCGGGCGCCTGGGCTACGCGACCCGCATCGAGGAGGTGGGCCCGGGCACCTGGAAGGTGGTCGTCTACAAGCCGGCCGCTTCGGCCGCGGCGGGCGCGCCCGCCGCCGCGTCGCCCGCCCGAGGGGAGGTCTCGCCGTGAGCGCCCGGACGCTGCTGAGCCCGGAGCAGATGGAGCGGTACAGCCGCCAGGTGCTGCTGCAGGAGATCGGAGTGGAGGGCCAGCGGAAGCTCCTGGACTCCAAGGTGCTCATCGTAGGCGCCGGGGGGCTGGGCTCGCCGGCCGCGCTCTACCTGGCGGCGGCCGGAGTGGGCACCCTCGGCATCGTCGACGGCGACCGGGTGGACCTGACCAACCTGCAGCGGCAGATCCTGCACTACACCCACGACGTGGGCCGGCCCAAGACCCAGTCGGCGCGCCGCACCCTGGAGGACATCAACCCCGACGTGCAGGTGCGCACCTATCAGACGGTGCTGACCTCGGAGAACGCCCTGGAGATCCTGCGTGACTACGACGTGGTCATCAACGGCTGCGACAACTTCCCCACCCGGTACCTGGTCAACGACGCCTGCGTCATGCTGGGCAAGCCGCTGGTGGACGCCAGCATCCTCCGATGGGAGGGGCAGGCCACCACCTACCTGCCCGGGCGGGGCTGCTACCGCTGCCTCTTCCCCAGCCCGCCGCCCCCCGGCAGCGTGCCCAGCTGCGCGGAGGCGGGCATCGTCGGGGCCGTGGCGGGCATCTTCGGCACCCTGCAAGCCCTGGAGGCCATCAAGATCCTGCTGGGCGTGGGCGAGACCCTGGCCAACCGGCTGCTGCTCTTCGACGCGCTGACGGGCGAGGTGCGGATGGTGCGGTGGCAGCGGGATCCCCGCTGCCCGGTCTGCGGCGACCACCCCACCATCCGGGAGCTCATCGACTACGAGGAGTTCTGCGGGGTGCCCCAGCACGCCCGGCGCGCCGCGGCGGGCTCGGCGGCAGGCGGCGCGGCCGGGCAGGACGGCCGCCCTGCCGAGGTCGAACCTCCCGAGGCGTGGGAGCGGCTCCGGTCCGGCCAGGCGGTGCTGGTGGACGTGCGGGAGCCGGCGGAGCGGGAGATCATGCGGATCCCCGGGTCGCTGTGGATGCCGCTGGGCCAGCTGGGGGAGCGGGCCGCGGAACTGCCCCGGGACCGGGAGCTGATCCTGTACTGCGCGGTGGGGGAGCGCAGCGCACGCGGAGCCCAGCTGCTGCGGGAGCGCGGCTTCTCCCGGGTCGTCAACCTGAAGGGCGGCATCATCGCCTGGCTCAACCACCGCCTGCCCACGGAGCCCTGAGCGGCGCGGCCGGCCGGGGCCCCGGGGCCGGCAGGGTGAGCGGCGGGGAGGGGAGGAGCCCCATGGGGCCCAGGCACCAGGGCGTGCTCTTCATCGGCGGCCGGTGGGTGGCGGGCCGCGGCGTGGTGGAGGTGCGCCACAAGTACACCGGCCAGGTCATCGGCACGGTGGGCGCGGCCGACGCGGAGCTGGCCGCCCAGGCGGTGGCGGCGGCGGCCGAGGCCGCGCCGGCCATGGCGGCGCTGCCCGCCCACCGGCGGGCCGCCATCCTGGCCCGGGCGGCGGCGCTGCTGCAGGAGCGGCGGGAGGCGTTGGCCCGCACCATCGCGGCCGAGGCGGGCAAGGCGCTGAAGTGGGCCCGGGTGGAGGTGGACCGGGGCATCACCACCTTCACCATCGCCGCCGAGGAGGCGCGCCGCATCCACGGCGAGACCGTGCCTCTCGACGCGGTGCCCGCGGGGGAGGGGTACTTCGGCTTCTTCGTGCGGCGGCCCGTGGGGGTGGTGGCGGCCATCACCCCCTTCAATTTCCCCCTCAACCTGGTGGCCCACAAGGTGGCGCCGGCCCTGGCCGCCGGCAACGCCGTGGTGCTCAAGCCGGCCACCTACACGCCCCTGACGGCCGTGATGCTGTGCGAGGTGCTGGAGGAGGCCGGGCTGCCGCCGGGCGGGCTCAACCTGGTGGTGGGGCCCGGCCCTTCGGTGGGCGACGCGCTGGTGGCGGATCCCCGGGTGGCCATGGTCACCTTCACCGGCAGTACCGCTGTGGGCCGCGCCATCACCCAGAAGGCGGGCATCAAGAAGGTGACCCTGGAGCTGGGCAACACCTCCCCGGTGGTGGTGGCCGCGGACGCCGACCTGGAGCTGGCGGCCCGGCGGTGCGCCACCGGCGCCTTCTACAACTCGGGCCAGGTCTGCCTGTCGGTGCAGCGCATCTACGTGCAGCGGGACGTCTACGGCCCCTTCCTGGAGGCCCTGTCGGAGGCCACCCGGGCCATGGTGGTGGGGGATCCTCTGCAGGAGGACGTCGACGTCGGGCCCATGATCGACGTGCGGGAGGCGGAGCGCATCGAGGCCTGGGTGCAGGAGGCCCGCGAGGCGGGCGCCCGGGTCGTCACCGGCGGGCGGCGGGAGGGGGCGGTGTACTGGCCCACCCTGCTGACGGAGGTGCGGCCGGAGCTGCGGGTGGTGGCCCAGGAGGCCTTCGGGCCGGTGGCCTCGGTCATCCCCTTCGACCGGCTGGAGGAGGGGCTGGCCATGGCCAACGCCACCGATTACGGGCTGCAGGCCGGCATCTTCACCCGGGACCTGGGCGCCGTGCTGCGGGCCATCCGGGCGCTGGACTTCGGCGGGATCGTGGTCAACGACGCGCCCACCTTCAGGGCCGACCACATGCCCTACGGGGGCAACCGGCAGAGCGGCCTGGGGCGGGAGGGCGTCCGCTTCGCCATCGAGGAGATGACCAACGTGCAGATGGTCAGCATCCGCTGTCCGGATGGGGCGTGCTGACCAAAGAGTCGGGTGCTGCGCCGTCGCCCGTGCGAAGCCGCGGTACGGCCAGGTATATCCTGGCCGTCGCCGGCGTGGCGCTGCTGGCATACTTTCTTGCCTCGGTAAGACTCGCTGATGCTGCAAGCATCCTGCGCCGAACGTCGGCTCCTGCCCTGGCACTGGCCGCGGCAGCTGTGCTGGGCAACCTGGCGGTAAAGGCCTGGCGCTGGCGGAGGATGACCGAGTGGGCCTTCGGCCTCCGGTTGCCCTGGGCCAAGGCACTGGCACTGGTTCCAGTCGGTGTGGCCGCCGGCGCCCTGGTGCCGGGACGGGCCATCGATCTTGGCAAGCCCGCCATCATGGCCGAAGGCGAAGGCGTGCCGTTCCGCCGCGCTGTGGGGTTGGCAGTCTGGGAGCGCCTGTATGACCTCGCTTCCCTGTTGGCCTTGGGTGGGCTGGCAGGCATCCTCTCTCTGCGAGTCTCAGCGAACGGCTTCTCCTCGGCGCTACGGACGGTCTCGTTGGTGCTCCTCGCCACAGGCAGCACTGCCATGGCTGCCCTGGTCTTTCCCGGCCCTCCGCCCCGCCTGACCCGAATCCTGGGTGGCCCGCCGGCACCTGGCGCGGCACAGCGTGCGGCTCTCGGCACATGGTCCTTGTTGGCTCTCGCCCTGGAGGCCGCGCGCGCTGAACTCGTGGCTGCTGCGCTGGGATGGCCAGGTCATGCAGGGACCGCGTCAGCGGCCTTCCTGCTGGGTTCGCTCGGCGCCGTTGCCTCCCTGGTGCCTGGCGGTCTCGGCATCGCCGAATGGTCCGCGGGGCTGCTGCTCAGCCGGTATCTGGCCGGGGCAGCTCGGATGCTCCCCGAAGCGGCGGTCGTCGTGGTGCTGGACCGGTTCCTCTCGTATTACGTTCCGTCGATTGCCGGAGGGGTGCTAATGGCGACATGGCACAGTTTGTTTGGTGGGCGCCCCACCGCAGCCTCAAGCCGGCGCCCTGCCGAAGCAGCCCTGGAGCCCCAAGGACGAGGGTGGCCTGCAGGGTGCACCTGGGTGGTCTTGCCTGCTTACAACGAGGCGGGGAACATCGGGTCACTCATTGCGCGGCTGGCTCAGGTTTTCCGGCAGGGGGCTTACCGCGTCGTGCTGGTAGACGACGGCAGCACCGACGGTACGGCGGAGGCCGCCGCGGAAGCCGCCCGACGCCACGGGTGTCCGCTCACGGTCGTGCGGCATGCCGTGAACCAGGGGCTAGCTGAATCCCTACGAGACGGGCTCACCTACGTGGCCCGGCGGGCCAGCCCGGTGGACGCGATCCTCTGCCTGGATGCCGACGACACGCACGACCCCGCGCTGGCACCCCTGATGCTGGAGCGTCTGGCCGACGATGATGTCGTCATCGCATCGCGCTATCGCCGCGGGGCGAAGGAGGTCGGGGTTCCATACCTGCGACGGCTGATGAGCCGGTGTGTCAACTTGATGCTGCGCGCAGCCGTTCCCGTCCCGGGGGTGCGGGATTACACGTCCGGGTACCGGGCGCTGCGTGTCTCCCTGATCCAGCGAGCGCTCGAGCGGCACGGAGAGTCCCTCGTGGGAACCCGAACCTTCGCCTGCACTGCTGAGCTGTTGCTGCGGCTCGCGGGGCTTGGGGCTCGGATGAGCGAGGTCCCGCTGGTGCTGCGGTACGACCGCAAGCGAGGAGCCAGCAAAGTTCGGATCGTGCCTACGGTGCTGGAGTATCTGCATCTAGTCGGCCGATATGCCCTCGGACATCCGCCCACGTCCCGACGCCTTCTCTGGGCAGCCGCCCTGGTCCTCTTCCTAGTGCCGCTGTCGGCGCCGCTGACCGATGGCGACTCGCACTACTACGCCGAGGTTGCCCAGCACATGTTGCGAAGTCGCGACTGGTTGACGCCTCGTCACCCTGCCGACCCGGGTTCGATTGTGGACAAGCCTCCATTGACCCTTTGGCTCATGGCTGCTAGTTTTCGGCTCTTCGGGGTCAACGAAGTCGCCGCACGGCTCTGGCAGGTTTTGATGGGGCTCGGGCTGCTGTGGCTCACGGTCGACATCGGGCGTCTGTACCTGCCCGAACGTGCCGCCGTCCGGGCGGGCTGGATCCTGTTGACATCCGCCCTCTACTGGTACTCGGTGCTGGTTCCTCAGCAGGACGTGGCGACTGCCTTCTTCGCGGCGCTGACCTTTTGGTCGGCCCTCCAGCTGCAGGCCACGAAGTCGCCTGTATTTTTCTACCTCGGATGGATTGGATTGGCAGGAGGCATGCTGAGCCGGGGTCCGTTCGGCGCGGCGTTGACGGCGGGTGTGCTGGGCGCGTATGTGTTGCTGCGCAGGCCGAGCCTGGCAGAGATCTTTGGCTCGCCAGCTCGTGCTCTCATCCACACCGCCGGTGGCGTGTTGCTCTTCGCCGCGCTCGGCCTGTCGTGGTTCGCCGTCGAGGCGGCTCGGCTGGGGTCTGCGTTCGTGAATCTCTTCTTTGGCAGCGGCACGGCCCGTTACTATTCGGGGCATGCCGCGGCCAGCGGGATCGCGCTGGCGCTTGGGTATGTGGTCCTCCTCATCGTAGCGTTCCTTCCATGGAGCGGGTGGCTACCGGGGGCCATAGGCCTCGCGGTACGACGGATACGGTGCCGGGAGCCGGCCGCACGGAGAGAGCGCGGTGAGCGTCTGTTCGTCCTGGTCTGGGCGGGAGTGGGGTTCCTGTCACTTCACGTCATCGCATGGCGGGTGATTCGGTACCTGCTGCCCATTTTACCTGCGCTGGCCCTGTTGGTTTCAGAAGCACTGGATCGGGTTCGGGACCCGGGATCACCGACCGACCCAGAGGGGACCCCTGCGCGGGGCTGGTGGGAGCGGGCTGGCCACCTCGCGAGCGTCGTCCTGCTGGCACCGTTGGGCCTGGCCGCCGTGGTCCTACCCTGGGTCGCGCTCCCGGCCGACGCAGCCGCGCTTCGTCCGCTTGCGCAAGCCTTCCTGAGCGTCTTCGGTGTCGGGACGGTGGGATACCTGTGGCTGATGCGGCGAGGGGTAAGCGCGGCGACTCGTGGGCTTGCCGTGACGGCGCTTGCCGCCTACCTTGCGCTGGGGGTCGCCTTGATGACGAGAGGAGCGGCGGCTTTCCCCCGGAGGCTTGCAGGTGAGCAGGCGGTGGCGGTGCGCCGGGCCGACCTTGACAGCGCCCCGGGGCGATGTGTAGACTGCGCCTTGGAGCCGGCAGCGGCGCTGCCGGCCGCGCGAGCGGATGTAGCTCAGCTGGTAGAGCATCGCCTTGCCATGGCGAGGGTCGCGGGTTCGAATCCCGTCATCCGCTCCATTCTTGTTTCTGGCCAACGGCGGCCTGGTCGGCCCGGGGTCGATCAGGCTGATTTTGCGTCTGGGCCCCCACGGTGACGTGACGGTCCGCGGAAGGAGCCGCGCCCGTGAGCGTGAAGGCAACGGTCCATCCCCTGGAAGGCAGCAAGATCTCCCTCGAGGTGGAGGTGCCGGCCGAGGAGGTGCGCCGCAGCCTGGACGAGGCGTACCGGCGGCTGGCCCAGCGGGTGCGGGTGCCCGGCTTCCGGCCGGGCCGGGTGCCGCCCGAGGTGCTGCGGGCCCGGCTGGGGGTGCAGCCCGTCTACGACGAGGCCCTCGACATCCTGCTCCCTCGGGCCTACCGGGAGGCCGTAGAGCAGAGCGGCCTGGAGCCCGTCGAAGAGCCCCGGGTCGACATCGTCCAGATGGAGGAAGACAAGCCCCTCGTCTTCAAGGCCGAGGTGACGGTTAAGCCCGAGGTAGGCCTGGGTACGTATAGAGGGGTGAAGGTGGAGCGGGTGGTCCGCCGGGTGACCGACGCGGACGTGGAGCGGGTGCTGCGGCGCCTGCAGGAGCGCTACGCGGTGCTGGAGCCGGTGGACCGACCCGTGCAGCGGGGGCTCTACGCCGAGGTGAGCTACGACGCCCTGGTGGATGGGCGTCCCTTCCGGGGCGGCGCGGCCCGGAACCGCACCATCGAGGTGGGGTCCGAGCAGGTGCTGCCGGGCTTCGACGCCGCCATCGAGGGCATGCGGGCGGGGGAGCAGCGGTCGTTCGAGCTGGAGGTGCCGGCCGACTATCCCGTCTCGTCGTTGGCCGGCAAGCGGGTAGCCTTCACGGTGACGGTGGGCTCGGTGAAGGCCAAGCGCCTGCCGCCCGTCGACGACGAACTGGCGCACGACGTAGGCCCCTACGCCGACCTGGCCGCGCTCAAGGAGGCCATCCGGCGGCGGCTGGAGGCGGTGGCCGAGCGCAGGGCCCGGGCCGAGCTGCGCCGCCAGGTGGTGGACCGGGTGACCCAGGGCGCGAAGGTGGAGGTACCGGAGCCCATGCTGCGCCGCCGCACGGACCGCCTCGTGCAGGACCTGGCGGAGCGCCTGGCCGCCCAGGGCCTCACCGTCGAGCGCTACCTGGAGCTGACCGGCCGCTCCGCGTCGGAACTGCTCCAGAGCCTGGAGCCGGAAGCCCGGCGGCAGCTGACCCAGGAGCTGGTGCTGGACGCGGTGGCCCGGCAGGAGTCCATCGAGCCCGACGCCGACGAGGTGGAGCGCCGGGTGGAGGAGATGATGCGGGCCATCGGCCGCGGGGGCGAGCCAGGGCCCGTCTCGGAGCGGCGCCGGCGGCAGCAGCAGGCCCGGGAGCGGTCGCTGCGGGAGGACCTGCGGGAGTCGATCCGGGTGGGGCTGCGCCGGGACCGGACCGTCGACTGGCTGGTGGAGCAGGCCGATGTGACGGATCGGGAGGTCGAGGGCCTGGGCGAGGACGAGGCGGCGGAGGTGGCCGCGGTGCTGGAGGCCGAGGGTGCGTCGGGGCAGGCCCAGGCCGAGGGATCGGCTGCGCGGGCTTGAGGCAGGGCCCGGGCGGGCCGTCGCGGGGAAGGTGGGAGGTCCGAGATGGTCAGGAGCCAGCTGGTGCCCATCGTGGTGGAGCAGACGCCCAGGGGCGAGCGGGCCTACGACATCTACTCGCGCCTGCTGAAGGAGCGCATCATCTTCATCGGCGGCCCCATCGACGACTACGTGGCCAACCTGGTCATCGCCCAGATGCTCTTCCTGCAGTCCGAGGATCCCGACAAGGACATCTCCCTCTACATCAACAGCCCGGGGGGGCTGGTCTACGCGGGGCTGGCCATCTACGACACCATGCAGTACGTCAAGAACGTCTCCACCATCTGCATCGGCATGGCGGCCAGCATGGCGGCCCTGCTGCTGGCGGCGGGCCAGAAGGGCAAGCGCTACGCCCTGCCGTACTCCCGGGTCATGATCCACCAGCCCATGGGCGGCGTGCGGGGGCAGGCCACGGAGATCGAGATCGAGGCCCGGGAGATCCTGCGCCTGAAGCAGATCGGCAATGAGATCCTGAGCAAGCACACGGGCCAACCCATCGAGCGTATCGAGAAGGACACGGATCGCAACTTCTACATGTCGGCCGAGGAGGCCAAGGAGTACGGCATCGTCGACGAGATCCTGAGGGAGCCCGCCAGTCGGCCGGGGCGGCGCTAGGCGCCGGCCGGCACCGGCCGGGCTCGCCCGGCCATCCAGGCCCGCGGGGGGCAGCGGACGGCATGATGAAGTTCACCGACGAGAAGGCGCAGCTGAAGTGCTCCTTCTGCGGCAAGTCGCAGGAGCAGGTGAAGAAGCTCATCGCGGGCCCGGGGGTCTACATCTGCGACGAGTGCGTGGAGCTGTGCAACGAGATCATCGACGACCAGGGTGCCGACGAGGTCGACGTCCAGCTGGGCACCCTGCCCAAGCCGGCCGAGATCAAGGCCTTCCTGGACCAGTACGTCATCGGCCAGGAGCACGCCAAGAAGGTGCTCTCCGTGGCCGTCTACAACCACTACAAGCGCATCAACTCCGGCATGCGGGCCGATGACGTGGAGCTGCAGAAGAGCAACATCCTGCTCCTGGGCCCCACGGGCTCGGGCAAGACGCTGCTGGCCCAGACCCTGGCCCGCATCCTCAACGTGCCCTTCGCCATCGCCGACGCCACCTCCCTGACCGAGGCCGGCTACGTGGGCGAGGACGTGGAGAACATCCTGCTGCGCCTCATCCAGAACGCCGACTACGACGTGGAGCGGGCGGAGCGGGGCATCGTCTACATCGACGAGGTCGACAAGATCGCCCGCAAGTCGGAGAACCCCTCCATCACCCGGGACGTGTCGGGAGAGGGCGTGCAGCAGGCGCTGCTCAAGATCCTGGAGGGCACCATCGCCAGCGTGCCGCCCCAGGGCGGGCGCAAGCACCCGCACCAGGAGTTCATCCAGATCGACACCACCAACATCCTCTTCATCTGCGGCGGGGCCTTCGAGAGCCTGGACAAGATCATCGAGAACCGCATCCGCCAGAAGACCATGGGCTTCGGCGCGACCATCCAGCGCAAGGAGGAGCGCCAGATCGGCGAGATCCTGCGCCAGGTGATGCCCGAGGACCTGCTGAAGTTCGGCCTCATCCCGGAGTTCATCGGGCGGCTGCCCATCGTGGTCGCGCTGGATGCGCTCACCGAGGAGGAGATGGTGCGCATCCTGGTGGAGCCCAAGAACGCCCTGACCAAGCAGTACAAGAAGCTGCTGGAGATGGACGGCGTCGAGCTGGAGTTCACCGACGACGCCATCCGGGCCATCGCCCGTAAGGCCATGGAGCGCAAGAGCGGCGCCCGGGGGCTGCGCGCCATCATCGAGGAGATCATGCTGGACGTCATGTTCGAGGTGCCCTCGGCGGGCGACGTGAAGAAGTGCACCGTGACGGCCGACGTCGTGGAGCGCCGGGCCCCGCCCCGGCTCATCCGGGTGGACCGATCCGCCGCCGCGCCCGCTCCCCGGGCTCGCAAGCGCGAGGAGACCGCCTGACGGGCCTGCCGCCCGCCGACGTGTGAGACCTGCCGCCCCGCGGCATACTACCCACAGCCTGGAAGCCGATGCGGCCCGGGCGGGGCGGCCCCCCGCAGCCGGCCGCGGGGGAAGGGTCGGGCATGTCGGACGTGATGGCCCTCTTCGCGCTGCTCAACGTCTTCTTCGCCGCCGTCATCGGCCTCTACTTCTTCAACCTGCTGCGGGCCCAGCAGGTCAACCGCTCGGCCATCGAGCGGGAGTCCAGGCGGGAGATGGAGCGGCTGCGGCGGCTGCGGGCCATCTCCCTGACGGAGCCGCTGGCGGCCAAGACGCGGCCGTCCCGCTTCGAGGAGATCGTGGGGCAGGAGGAGGGGATCCGGGCCCTGCGGGCGGCGCTGTGCGGGCCCAATCCCCAGCACGTCATCATCTACGGCCCGCCCGGCGTGGGCAAGACCGCGGCGGCCCGGCTGGTGCTGGAGGAGGCCAAGCGCAACCCCCTCTCGCCCTTCAAGGCGGATGCCCGCTTCGTGGAGGTGGATGCCACCGCGTCGCGCTTCGACGACCGGGGCATCGCGGATCCCCTGTTGGGCTCGGTGCACGACCCCATCTACCAGGGCGCGGGGCCCCTGGGGATCGCGGGCATCCCCCAGCCCAAGCCCGGGGCGGTGACCAAGGCTCACGGGGGGATCCTCTTCATCGACGAGCTGGGGGAGCTGCACCCCATCCAGCTGAACCGGCTGCTGAAGGTGCTGGAGGACCGGAAGGTCTTCTTCGAGAGCGCCTACTACTCCAGCGAGGACACCAACATCCCGCCCCACATCCACGACATCTTCCAGAACGGCCTGCCGGCCGACTTCCGGCTGGTGGGCGCTACCACCCGGCTGCCCGAGGAGATCCCGCCCGCCATCCGCTCCCGCTGCCTGGAGGTCTTCTTCAAGCCGCTGACCCCGGAGCACATCGGCCGGATCGCCCGGGGGGCCGCGGAGAAGGTGGGCCTGCCCATCGAGGAGGCCGCGGTGGAGGTGGTGAAGCGGTACGCCTCCAACGGCCGGGAGGCGGTCAACATGATCCAGGTGGCGGCGGGGCTGGTCATCACCGAGGGCCGGCGGGCCATCACGGCGCGCGACGTGGAGTGGGTGGTCAACAACGGCCAGTACTCGCCGCGTCCCCGGGTGGCGGTGCGGGACGAGGCGGCGGTGGGGCTGGTCTACGGGCTGGCCGTCTGGGGGCCCAACTCGGGCATGGTGGTGGAGATCGAGGCGACGGCGAGCCGCAGCGCCGTGCCGGGCGGCGGGCGGCTGACGGTGACGGGGGTCACCGACGAGGAGGAGCTGGGCGGGCCGGGCCACACCCTGCGCCGCAAGAGCCTGGCCCGCAGCTCGGTGGAGGTGCTCCAGACGGTGCTGGAGCACCAGTTCGGCGTGGCGGTGCGGGATCACGACGTCCACATCAACTTCCCCGGCGGGGCGCCGGTGGACGGGCCCTCGGCGGGGGCTGCCATGGCGGTGGCGGCCTTCTCGGCCGTGACGGGCCGCCCGGTGCGCCCGGGCGTGGCCGTCACCGGGGAGCTGTCGGTGCGGGGCTTCATCCGCCCGGTGGGAGGCATCGTGCCGAAGGTGGAGGCGGCCCGTCAGAACGGCATCCGCACCGTCTTCATTCCCCGGGAAAACCACCTGGAGATCCTGCGGAGCCTGGCCGGCGTCCAGGTGGTGGCGGTGACCCACCTGGGGGAGATCATCGAGCAGGCGGTGGAGCCCCCGGCAGCCGGAGAGGGCGCCGGGGGTCGACGCGACGGGCTTTTGACGGCCTGCGCCGGCGCAGGGTAAGATGAGGGCGACCCGCCGCCCCGCCGCCCGGGGCGGCGGCCGGACGGGGGGTGGCGCCGGTGGGGGAGGCGGCCGGGCGGGTGCTGCACCTGCCCCTGCTCGCGCTGCGAGGGATGGTCATCTTCCCCCACATGACGGCGCCCCTGGAGGTGGGGCGGCCCCGGTCCGTGGCGGCCGTGGAGGAGGCCGCCTCCCAGACGCCCCCCCTGCTGATGCTGGCGGCCCAGCGGGACCCGCACCTGGCCGAGCCCTCTCCCGCGGACATCTACGAGGTGGGCACGGTGGCCCGGGTGGACCAGGTGCTCCACCTGCCAGGCGGCCGGCTGCGCGCGGTGGTGGAGGGGCTCTTCCGGGCCCGCATCACGGCCTTCGCGGGCGTGGAGCCCCGGATGCGGGTGCGGGTGGTGCCCGAGGAGCCGGCCGAGGCGCCGTGGCCGCCTGAGCCGCAGCAGGCCGCACACCGCCGCTCCCTGGTGGAGGCGCTGCTGGCCTCCCTGGAGGAGTACGCCCGGCTCAGCGGGCAGCCCTGGCCGGAGCTGGCCCTCTCGGTGGCCCGGGCCGCCGCGCCGGAGCGGCTGTGCGACGTGGTGGCGGGGCAGCTGCCCCTGCCCTTCGAGGAGAAGCAGATGCTGCTGGAGTCGGCGGGGGGCATCGAGGGTCTGGAGCGCCTGGTGGCCCTGCTCCACCGGGAGATCGAGCTGCTCCTGGCCCAGCAGCGGGCGGGCCGGGCCCGGGCGGGCACGGAGGCGGTGCGGGAGCAGGCGGGTCGGGCCGCCCCGGCCCGACCCATGGCCCGGGAGGGGCCGCAGGGCGAGGGTGAGTCGGAGCGGGGCTCCGAGGTGGAGGAGCTGCGCCGGCGCATCCGGCAGGCGGGGCTGCCCCCGGCCGTGCAGGAGAAGGCCGAGCACGAGCTGGGCCGCCTGGAGAAGATGCCGCCGCTGGCGGCCGAGGCCGTGGTGGTGCGCACCTACCTGGACTGGCTGCTCGCGCTGCCGTGGAACGAGCGCACCACGGACCGCCTGGACATCGAAGCGGCCGAGCGGATCCTGGACGAGGACCACTTCGGCCTGGAGCAGGTGAAGGAACGGGTGCTGGAGTTCCTGGCCGTGCGGGAGCTGGCCCGGGACCGGTCCCGGGGCCCCATCCTCTGCCTGGTGGGGCCGCCGGGAGTGGGCAAGACGTCCCTGGCGCGGTCGGTGGCGCGGGCGCTGGAGCGTCGGTTCGTGCGCATCAGCCTGGGCGGGGTGCGGGACGAGGCGGAGATCCGGGGCCACCGGCGCACCTACGTGGGCGCGATGCCCGGCAAGATCGTGCAGGCCATGCGCCAGGCCGGCGTGCGCAACCCGGTCATGCTCCTGGACGAGATCGACAAGCTGAGCTCCGACTTCCGGGGCGACCCGGCCGCGGCCCTGCTGGAGGTGCTGGACCCCGAGCAGAACCACGCCTTCTCCGACCACTACCTGGAGGTGCCCTTCGACCTCTCGGACGTGCTGTTCATCACCACCGGCAACGTGCTGCAGGCCATCCCCCGCCCGCTGCGGGACCGGATGGAGACCATCGCCATCCCCGGGTACACCGAACAGGAGAAGGTGCAGATCGCGGTGCGGCACCTCATCCCCCGCCAGCGGCAGGCCCACGGCCTGTCGGAGCACCACCTGACGGTGGCGCCCTCGGCCGTGGCCGCCATCGTGCGGGGCTACACCCGGGAGGCGGGGGTGCGGGAGCTGGAGCGGCAGATCGCCACGCTGTGCCGCAAGACGGCCCGCCGGGTGGTCAAGGACCCCCACGCCCGGGTGCGGATCACGGCGGCGGGGCTGCACCGGTGGCTGGGGCCGCCCCGCTTCCACGACAGCCACACCGAGGGGGAGGACCGGGTGGGCCTGGCGCTGGGCCTGGCCTACACGGAGTGGGGCGGCGACCTGCTGGCCATCGAGGTGGCGGTGGTGCCGGGGCGGGGCAAGCTGTGGCTGACGGGGAAGCTGGGCGAGGTGATGCGGGAGTCGGCCCAGGCCTCCTACAGCTACGTCCGCTCCCGGGCGCCGCAGCTGGGCATCGACCCCTCCTTCTACGAACGGGTGGACATCCACGTCCACGTGCCGGAGGGGGCCATCCCCAAGGACGGGCCGTCGGCGGGCATCACCATGGCCGTGGCGCTCATCTCGGCCCTGTCGGGGCGGCCCGTGCGCCGCGACGTGGCCATGACGGGCGAGATCACGCTGCGGGGGCGGGTGCTGCCCGTGGGCGGGCTCAAGGAGAAGGTGCTGGCCGCCCACCGCTACGGCATCCGCCACCTCATCATCCCCGCCGACAACCTGCGGGACCTGGAGGAGGTGCCCGCCTCGGTGCGCCGCCAGCTGCACGTGCACGCCGTCGCCCACATGGACGAGGTGCTGCGCCTGGCCTTCTCCGCCGGGAGCTGGGGCGAGCGGCCGTCGGCGCTGCCGCCCCGGGAGGCGGCGGCCGCCGCGCGGGCCCTTGACCCCGACAGCGAGGCAGGCCCGGGGACCGACGTGGACGGGGAGGCGGCGTGGCCTCAGCCGGCCTGAGGGCGGACCGGGCCCGGCGACGCAGCCGCAGAGGGGTGGCAGCCGCCCTGGCCGCCGCGGCGCTGGCGGCGGTGGCACTGGGCGCGGCGGCGCCCCGGCTGGCCGACGTCTGGAGGGGCCGGGCGCCGCTGGATCCGGTCGCCTTCCGCATCGGCCCCCTGGCGGTGCGCTGGTACGGGCTGCTCATCACCCTCGCCTTCGGGCCGGCCTGGGCGGTGGCGGCGCCCGAGCGGGCGCGGGTGGGGCTGTCGGCCGACGACCTGGTGGACCTGCTGCTGCTGGGCATCCCGCTGGGGCTGGTGGGGGCGCGGCTGGGCTTCGTCGCGCAGAACCTGGCCTACTTCGCCGCCCACCCGGTCGAGGTGGTGGGCACCGGCATGAGTGGTCTGTCCATCCACGGCGCGCTGGCCGGCGCGGCGCTGGCCATCGGGCTGTACGGTCGGCGCGGGGCGGTGCGGCCGGCCGCGGTGGCCGACGTGGCGGCGCCGTCGCTGCTGGTGGCCCAGGCCATCGGGCGGTGGGGCAACTTCTTCAACCGGGAGCTGGTGGGCTATCCCACGGACCGGCCGTGGGGGCTGTACGTGCCCGAGGGCCTGCGTCCGCCCGGATACGAGGGGGCGGCCTTCTTCCACCCCGCGTTCTTGTACGAGTCGGTGCTGGACGCGCTGGGCGCCGCCGCCCTGCTGGCCTACCGCCGGCGGGCCGACCGGCAGCCGGGGGAGCTGGCCGCACTGTATTTGGTGCTCTACTCGGCCATCCGCTTCGGGGTGGAGTGGGTGCGCATCGGCCGGCCGGCGGCGCTGGGGCTCACCCTGGCCCAGTGGGTGAGCGCGGCGCTGGCGGCGGCGGGGGCGGCGTGGTGGGCTGCCCTGCGGAGGCGGGCCCGCCGGCCGGTGGTACAATGACCGGGGGCCGTCGGGCCGCGGCCGCCAGGGAGGGGGAAGACCCGTGAAGGTGTCGCTGGAGCGGCTGGGGGAGCTGCGGCGCCTGGTGGAGGACTCCCTGGGCGCCGGGATGCGGGGCCGGGACCTGCTGTCGCCCCTGGACCTCTCCCGGCCCGAGCTGGAGCGGGTGCTGGAGCTGGCCGGGCTGCTGAAGGCGTGGCAGCGGGCGGGCGTGCGGATGACCCCCCTGGCGGGGCGCAGCCTGGCCATGATCTTCCAGAAGCCGTCCACCCGCACCCGGGTCTCGTTCGACGTGGCCATGGCCCAGCTGGGGGGCCACGCGCTGACCCTCCACGCGCAGGAGCTGCAGCTGGGGCGGGGGGAGACCATCGAGGACACGGGCCGGGTGCTCTCCCGCTACGTCGACGCCATCATGGTGCGCACCTACGCCCACCGGGAGGTGGAGGCGCTGGCCCGGGCCGCCTCGGTGCCGGTCATCAACGGCCTCACCGACTACCTGCACCCGGTGCAGGCCCTGGCCGACTTCATGACCATCCAGGAGCGACTGGGCCGCCTGGCCGGGGTGCGGCTGGTCTACGTGGGCGACGGCAACAACGTGGCGCGGGCGCTTCTGTGGGGCGGGGCCCGGCTGGGGATGCACGTGGTGGTGTCGAGCCCGCCGGGCTACCAGCTGGAGCCGGAGGCCGTGGCGGTGGCCGAGGCCGAGGCGGCCGCCTCGGGAGGGCGGGTGGAGATGGTGACGGACCCCCGCGAGGCGGTGCGGGGCGCCGACGTCATCTACACCGACGTGTGGACCAGCATGGGCCAGGAGGCCGAGCGGGAGCGGCGCGTGCGGGATCTGGCGGCCTACCAGGTCGACGCCCGGCTGGTGGCCGAGGCGGCCCCGCACGTGGTGGTCATGCACTGCCTGCCGGCCCATCGGGGCGAGGAGATCACCGACGACGTCATCGACGGGCCGCACTCGGTGGTGTGGGACCAGGCCGAGAATCGCCTGCACAGCCAGAAGGCCCTCTTGCTCCTGCTGCTGGGGGGCAACCTGTGAGGGGGCAGGGAGAGGAGGGGCGAGCCGTGGCCGGCCGGCCGACCCGGGTCATCATCATGGGGGCCGCGGGGCGCGACTTCCACAACTTCAACGTCTGCTTCCGCCACAACCCGGCCTACGAGGTGGTGGCCTTTACCGCCGCCCAGATCCCCAACATCGAGGGCCGCACCTACCCGCCCGCCCTGGCCGGGCCCCGCTACCCGCAGGGCATCCCCATCTACCCCGAGTCGGAGCTGGGGCGCCTGGTGCGGGAGCTGGACGTGGACGAGGT
>DATCKV010000246.1:0-4431 GCA_036564285.1 Limnochordales bacterium | reverse complement strand
ATCCGGGAGAAGATCATGGCCGCCTCATAGCGCGTCAGCATCCGCGACCCGCCAAAGGTGCCGTCCGGATACCCCTGCACCAACCCCGCCGCCGCCAGATTGGCAATGGCCTCGTACGCCCAGTGCCCCTCCGGGACGTCCACGAACGGGCTCTGCTCAGCCCGCGCGGAGGGCACCCCAAGCGCCAGCGCCACCACCGCGAGCATGACCGCCAGGCCCTTGCGCCACATCGCAGCGTGAACCCCCTCCACCGGTAATGCACACCACCGCCAAGACCGGCCACGGCCAGGGAAGTCGGCCGCCGAGGCTGGCTCGGCACCGGCCACCTGCGGCGCTCCGTCATGGTCGTCACCGGGACCCAGGGATCAGGGACGTGCACTCATTCGGCTGGCTGCCCACCAGGTCCTGCTACCCGGCCCCCGCGCTCCCACTTCTGCCAGCCTGAGAAGCGTCGCCGAGGGCCTGCACCTCCAGCCGGATGGAGAGAGGCCCCTCGGTGTTGTAGGTGTCGTGGGCCGCCCTGGCCACCACCCGCACGGGGCGCCCCAGCTGCCTCACCTGCTCCACGGCCCGGGCGAACTCGTCGGCGCTCACCAGCTTCCCGACGGTGCCGTCGGGCCCCGTCACCATCCCGCCGTAGGCGATGGCCAGCTCGTTGGTGCGCCCCAGCAGGGCCAGGATCTGGTCCTCCACCCGCTCCCGGGTCGGGTCCACCACGGCCTCCGCCACCACCTGACCGGCCTGGTAGGCGAGCCCCCTGGGAATGAGCTCCAGCTGGATGACCACGGCCTCGCCTGCCAGCGTGTTGCCGTCGGCCCGGGCCCGCACCACCCAGGTCCCCTTGCCTGCCGCCAGTGTCGCCACGCTCTCGTCGAACTCCTCGGGCCGCAGCCGCACGATGCTCTGCTGCGATCCCCCCTCCCGTTGGTCGGCGGCCATGCGGGCCGAAGCGGCCGCCTCCACCCGCCTCAGGAAGGCCAGCAGGCGCTGGCGGGCCCCTTCGGCCGTCCCGTCCGACGTGATGACCTCCGACAGCACGATCTCGCCGTGGCGGTAGACCAGACTACCGTAGTGCAGGCGCTCGGCGGTGTTCCACAGGGCGATGATCGCGTCGCTCAGCTCCTGCTCCGTGCTGCGCAGGGAGGCCACCTGCTGCTCCAGCTCCTGCACCCGGCCGGCCAGGGTCTCCCCCAGCTCCTGCAGCTGCTGCACCCGGGCCACCTGGAAGGCCAGATCCTGCCGGGTCTTCTCGAGCCGCTGCTGGGTCTGGGCCAGCTCCTGGCGGGCCGTCTCCAGCTCCTTCTGCACCTGGGCCAGCTGGGTCTGGGTCTTCTGCAGCTCCGCCTCCGCCCGGGCCCGCTCCTGGACCGCGGCATCCCGCTGGGCCACGGCCGCGTCGCGCGCGGCGGTGGCCTCGGCCAGAGCCCGCTGGCGGCGGTCTACCTCCTGCTGCAGCGCCTCCAGCTGCCGGCGGTTCTCGGCCAGGACGGCGTGAATCTCGTCGATGCGGAACAGGGCCAGCCGCACCTCGTTGGAGGCGGCCATGAGCATCCCCAGGGAGACGGCCGCGATGAGGACGCCGGTCAGGACGGTGATGAGCATGGACGTGTGTCGAGGGCGCAGGCCGAAGAGGGTGAGCCGGCGGCGGCCCACCCGCATGCCGACCCGGTCGCCGATGAAGGCGATGATCCCCGCCATCACCAGCAGGGCCCCGATGAACGCGACGCTGTAGATGGCCTGGCCCCCCTCGCCCACCGCCCGCGCCGCAGGTCCCCCGCGCGCGGCTCGCCCCCACACTCATTCGTTCGGCTCAAAGGGAAAAGGATTCACCCAGATAGTAGCGCCGGGCGGCCGCGTCCCGGGCCACCTCCTGCGACGGCCCCTCCACCAGGATGCGCCCCTGGTGGATGATGTACGCCCGGTCGGTGATGGCCAGCGTCTCCCGCACGTTGTGGTCCGTGATGAGCACGCCCACGCCCTGCTCCACCAGGCCCCGCACGATGCGCTGCAGCTCCGCCACGGAGATGGGGTCGACCCCCGTGAAGGGCTCGTCCAGGAGCAAGAACCGCGGCTCCAGCGCCATGGCCCGGGCGATCTCCGCCCGGCGCCGCTCGCCGCCCGACAGGGTCGCGGCCCTGGCCCGGCGCAGGCTGCCCAGTCCGAAGCGTTCCAGCGCGGCGCCCGCCCGGCGCCGCCTCTCCGCCGGTCCCAGCCCCTTCAGCTCCAGCACGGCCTCCACGTTCTGCTCCACGGTCATGCGGCGGAAGATGGAGGGCTCCTGGGCCAGGTAGGCCAGCCCCAGCCGGCTGCGCCGGTAGACGGGCAGGCCCGTGATGTCGCGCCCGTCCAGCAGGATCTGGCCGGCGTCGGGCCGCACCAGGCCCACCACCAGGTAGAAGGTGGTGGTCTTGCCGGCCCCGTTGGGCCCCAGCAGGCCTACCACCTCGCCGGAGCGCACCTCGAGGCTGACGCCGTCCACCACGGCCCGGCCCCCGTAGCGCTTCACCAGCTGGCGGGCCGCCAGCACGTGGCCCCCGGAAGCGCCGTCGCCCGTCACGCCGCACCGCCCCGGCGCCACGCGGCCAGGGTGCGCCGCAGGCCCTCCTCCAGGGAGACCGTCGGGCGCCAGCCCAGCACCCGGGCCGCCTGCCGCACGTCCAGCCGGCTGTGGCGGATGTCGCCCGGGCGAGGGGGCCGGTGGACGACCCTCGCGGGCCCCTCCCGCCCTGCCGCCGACCAGATGGCCTCGGCCAGCTCCCGCACGCTGGTGGCGTGCCCCGTTGCCACGTTGATCACCCGGCCCGCCGCGCCCTCCACGGCCATGGCCCGCACGGTGGCCTCGGCCACGTCGCCGGCGTAGACGAAGTCGCGGGTCTGCAGGCCGTCGCCGTCCACCGGCAGGGTGTCGCCGCCCCGGGCCAGGACGCCCGCGAAGACGGCCACCACCCCCGCCTCGCCCCGGTCGTCCTGGCGGGGCCCGTAGACGTTGGCGTAGCGCAGGGCCACCCAGCCCATGCCCGCCTCCTCCGCCAGCACCCGCACGTAGTGCTCGCCCGCCAGCTTGGAGACGCCGTAAGGCGACGTGGGGCAGGCGGGATGGGCCTCGTCCAGGGGCAGGTAGCGGGGCGCCCCGTACACCGCGGCCGACGAGGCGAAGACCAGGCGCCGCGCCCCCGCCTCCCGGCACGCCCGGGCGACGGCCACGGTCCCCCGCACGTTGACGTCCGCGTCCAGTTCGGGCTCCCTGACGCTGCGGGCCACGCTCACCTGCGCGGCCAGGTGGGCGACCACCTGCGGCCGGAAGCGCACGATGAAGGCCCGGGCCGCCTCGGAGCGCACGTCGGCCAGCGCCACCTCCGCCTCGGCGGGAAGGCGGTCGGCCCGCCCCGACGACAGGTCATCCACGACGCCGACCTGCCACCCCTCGGCCAGGAGGGCCTCCACCACGTGCGATCCGATGAAGCCGGCCCCGCCTGTCACCACGGCGCGCGGCCGGCCGCCTCGCCCCGACATGCCAGCCCCGGTGCCCACCTCCCCGCGCCCCTAGGCCGGGACGGCCTGCAGCCGGTAGAGCCGGGCGTAGAGCCCGCCCAGGCGGAGCAGCTCCTGGTGGGTGCCGGTCTCCACGATGCGGCCCCCGTCCATGACCACGATGAGGTCCGCCCGCACCACCGTGGAGAGGCGGTGAGCCACGATGAAGGTGGTGCGGCCCCGCATCAGCCGCGCCAGCGCTTCCTGCACCAGGGCCTCGGACTCGGCGTCCAGAGAGCTGGTGGCCTCGTCCAGGATCAGCACCCGGGGATCCCGCAGCATGGCCCGCGCGATAGCCAGGCGCTGCCGCTCCCCGCCCGACAGCCCTGCCCCCATGTCGCCCAGCAGGGTGTCGTAGCCGTTGGGCAGCCGCTCGATGAACGCCGCGGCGTTGGCCATCCGGGCGGCCTCCTCGATCTGGCGCCGGGTGGCCCCGGGGCAGCCCACCGCGATGTTCTCCGCCACCGTCAGGCGGAACAGCACCGTCTCCTGGGGCACCACCGCCACCAGGCGCCGCAGGGAGGTGAGGCGGATGCTGCGCAGGTCCCGCCCGTCCAGGGTCACGTATCCCTCGGTGGGGTCGAAGAAGCGGGGCAGCAGGCTCACCAGCGTGGTCTTGCCCGCGCCGCTGGGCCCCACGATGGCCACCACCTGCCCGGGCTCCACCGTCAGGTGGATGTCGTGCAGCGCCTCCACCTCGGCGTCTTCGTAGCGGAAGCTGACCCCGTGGAAGCCCACCGCTCCCCGCACCTGGCGGGGGTCCAGCTCCACCGCGCCGGGCAGGTCCGGGGCCTCGGGCGCCTGGTTGAGGATCTCGGCCGCCCGGTCCGCGGCCGCGACGCCCTGCTGCATCTGGGTGTAGATGCGCCCGATGCTGGCCACGGGCCCGCTCACCAGGCC
>DATCKV010000245.1:0-2338 GCA_036564285.1 Limnochordales bacterium | reverse complement strand
ACGAGGCCGTGCACCACCTGAAGCAGGCGCTGCGGCTGCAGGGCGGCGCCCCGCCGGCTCCGGCATCGGCCCGGGCGGCCCGGTGGCTGGTCTACGCCCTGCTGGGCTTGATGGCCCTGCTCTACTGGTGGTGGCAGCAGCGCGGCGTGCCGGCGGCCCTGGCGGCCGCCGCGGCAGCGCCGCCCCCCATCGTGGTGCAGGCCGGCTCGACGCGCCTCCAGCTGGCCCCCGAGAGCCTCGGGCTGGGCCCGGTGGCGCCGCCGCGGCCCGCCGGGGGCGCCGATGGGGAACGCCTCCGGGGCGAGCCGACGGCGCCGGGCCGGCTGGAGGGGCCCGACCCCCAGGCCCTGGAGCGGCTCGCCGCGTACTTGGACCGCCTGGTGGGGTCGGAGCCCGAGGAACCCCGTCTGCGGGTGGAAGCCGGGGGCCGGGGCGTCATCGTGCCGGGGCGGCCCGGCCGGCGGGTGGATCGGGCGGCCCTGGCGGAGACCCTGCGGGAGGCGGTGCTGGCTGCCGACGGGCGGACGGTGGTGGTGCCCGTGCAGCCCGTGCCGCCCTCGCTCGGCGAGGCGGAGCTGGAGCCCCTGACTTCTCCCCGTCCGCTGAGCCGGTTCGTGACCCGCTACGACCCCATGGAGGCGGACCGCGCAGCCAACATCGCCGTCGCCGCCCGGGCCCTGGACGGGCTGGTGGTGCGCCCCGGCGGCACCTTCTCCTTCAACGAGGCCGTCGGGCCCCGCATCACCGAGCGGGGGTACCGGCAGGCCCCGGTGCTGATCAACGGGCAGTTCACCCTGGACGTGGGGGGCGGCGTCTGCCAGACCTCCACCACCCTCTACAACGCGGCGCTCCTGGCAGGGCTGCGGGTGGCCGTGCGGGCGCCTCACTCCCGGCCCGTCTGGTACGTGCCGCTGGCGCGGGACGCGACGGTGGCGTGGGGTCTCATCGACCTGAAGCTGACCAACCCCTACCCCTACCCGGTCGCCTTCACGGCCACCGCCGGCGACGGGGGCCTGACGGTGGAGGTGTGGGCGCCGTCGGACGCCGTGGCCCTGCCGTGGCAGCTGCGCACCGTGGTGGAGCGGGCCATCCCGGCCGGTGCCCGGGAGCAGGAGGACCCTGCTCTGGCGCCGGGGGAGCGAAGGGTCGAGCAGCCCGGCCGCAGCGGCTACGTGGCCACCCTGTGGCGCGAGCTGCCGCTGTACGGGCCGGTCGTGGGCCGGGAAAGGGTCAACCGCTCCTCGTACCCGCCCTACCCCGCAGTGGAGCGCGTGGGCCCGCCGGCACCGCCTTCGCAGCAGGAAACGGGCCAGGGGAAGTGAACTCGACTCCCATCTCGTACGACGCACCACGCGGTCGGCGACGATGGGAGGCGCCACACGGCATGGGTCGCTACGCGTACTTCCAGGGCAAGGTGGTCCCGCTGGAGGAGGCGCGCGTCAGCATCATGACGCACGCCTTCAACTACGGCACCGGCTGCTTCGAGGGGATCCGGGCCTACTGGAGCGAGGAGCACCAGGAGCTCTACGTCTTCCGCATGCGCGAGCACTACCAGCGGCTCCTGGAGTCGTGCAAGATCCTGCGCATCGAACCCCGCCTCTCCCTGGAGGAGCTGGAGGCCATCACCCTGGAGGTGCTGCGACGCAACGGAGACCGGGAGGACGTCTACATCCGGCCCCTGTTCTACAAGAGCGCGGAGGTGGTGGGCGTCCGGCTCCATGGGCTGTCGGACGACTTCGCGCTCTACGTGGTGCCCTTCGGCCCGTACATCGACGTGGATCGGCCCATTCGCTGCCGGGTCGCCTCGTGGCGGCACGTCAACGACGTGGCCATCCCCATGCGGGCCAAGATCTGCGGCTCCTACGTCAACGCCGCCCTGGCCAAGTCCGAGGCCGTCGAGGACGGGTACGACGAGGCCATCTTCCTCACGGCGGACGGCCACGTCTCCGAGGGCAGCGCGGAGAACCTCTTCATGGTGAGGCGGGGCAAGCTGGTGACCACGCCGGTCTACGAAGACATCCTGGAGGGCATCACCCGGGCCACCGTCATCCAGCTGGCTCGGCAGTTCCTGGATCTCGAGGTGGAGGAGCGCCCCATCGACCGCACGGAGCTGTACGTGGCCGAGGAGGTGTTCCTGGTGGGCACGGGCGCCCAGGTGAGCCCGGTGGGCGAGATCGACCACCGCAAGGTGGGCCGGGGCGAGATCGGGCCCATCACCCGGCGGATCCAGCAGCTCTACTTCGACACCGTCAAGGGGCGGGTCGAGGCCCTGCGCCACTGGCTGACGCCGGTCTACCGGAGGGCGGGCTGACCATGCGGCTGACCGAGGCCCAGTCCA
>DATCKV010000244.1:0-2202 GCA_036564285.1 Limnochordales bacterium | reverse complement strand
CCCATCTACCTCCAGATCATCGACGAGGTGAAGCGGGCCGTGGCCCGCGGAGCCCTGCGGCCGGGCGACAGGCTCCCGTCCCAGCGGGAGCTGGCGCAGTCGCTGCGCGTCAACCCCAACACCGTGCAGCGAGCCTTTCGGGAGATGGAGGTCATGGGGCTGGTGGAGACGGTACGGGGGGAGGGCACCTTCGTGCGAGCCGACCCCGGGCGGCTGAAGCGCCTTCGGGAGGAGCTGGCGGCGTCGGCGGTGCGGCAGTTCGTGCAGGAGGTGCGGGCACTGGGGTTGGAGGAGGCCGAGGTCCTGGCGCTGGTCCGGGCCGCCTTGAAGGGGGAGGAGGTGGCCCCGTGGGCCAGCAGCCGCCCCTGAGCTCCCCGCCGGCCGACGCGGTCGGGCCGCAGCCGCCCGCCCAGGCGCCACCCAGCCAGGCCTGGCTGGTGGAGACCCGGCACGTGTGGAAGCGCTACGGCCGGGTGGAGGCGGTGAGGGGAATCGACCTGAGGCTGGCGGCCGGTCAGATCGTGGGGCTGGTCGGTCCCAACGGCAGCGGCAAGTCGACGCTCCTGAAGCTCATCGCCGGCCTGCTGCGGCCCGACTCGGGCGAGGTGCGGGTGCTGGGCAGGCGCCCGGGCACCCTGACCAAGGCCTGGGTGGCCTTCCAGCCGGAGATCGACCACCTGTACCCGTGGCTGTCGGTGGAGCGGGTGATGGATCTGGCCGCATCGGTGGCACCCGACTGGGAGGACGAGCGGGCCCGGGAGCTGCTGCGGCTGCTCCAACTGGAGCCGTACCTGCGCACGCCCGTGCGCGCGCTGTCCCGAGGCATGCGGGCCCGCGTGAAGCTGGCCGTCACCCTGGCCCGCACCGCGCCCGTGGTGCTGCTGGACGAGCCCCTGTCGGGCATCGACCCGCCGTCCCGCGCCCGCGTCATCCGGGCCCTCATCGAGCAGTTCCGCACCGGCGAGCAGCTGGTGGTGCTGGCCACCCACGAGGTGGCCGAGACGGAGGGGATCTTCGACCGGGTGGTCTTCCTGGACCGCGGGCAGGTGCGCATCGACGACGACGCCCAGGCCCTGCGGCAGCGCTTCGGGCGCTCCATCCAGGGCATCATGGAGGAGGTGTACGGATGAGCGGCGCGGTGCTGCAGCAGGGGGCCCCGTCCCGGGCCGGACGGTTCTCTCGGGCCCGGGCGTTCGGGCGCCTGTACCGCAAGGATCTGGAGACGCTGCAGTTTCCCGTGATGGTTCAGGCGCTGGGAGTGCTGGCCTGGGAGATCTTCCTGCTGACCAGGGTGGACGTGTGGGAGCCGGGCCTGCCGGCGGCGCTGTCGCTGATGCCGCTGGGCATCCTGCCCATCGGGCTGGTCTGGGAGGCCATCCAGTCGTACCGGGCCGAATGGCAGACGGGCTCGATCCACTTCCTCCTGGCCTGCCCCCTGCCCGGGTGGCTGCTGGCCTCGGCCAAACTGGCAGCGGTGATGACCGGCTTCACGTCGCTCGCGGCGCTGACGGCCGCCGGCGCCGCGGCCATCCTGGCGGCCGGGCCGGGCCTGCCTCCCGGCCTGGCCGGCGCCCTGCGGCAGGTGCCCCCGGGTGTGTGGCTGCGCCTTGCGGCCACTGCTGCAGCCGGATACTGGCTGGCGGGCCTGGCGACCGCGGTGGTCTTCCAGGCCGCCTCCGCGGCCAGCCACCTGGCCTTCCGGTGGCGCTTCCCGGCCCTGGCGGCCGCGCTGGTGGTGGCGTGGTGGGCGCTGTGGCGGCTCGGCGGGCTCGGGCACTTCGCCTTCGGCTGGCTTCCCGACCTGGCCGTGCCCGTCGTGCAGGCGGGCCCCCAGGGCGCCCGGGTCCTCACCGACGCCGTCTTCATCGACACCGGGGTGCTGCTGGGGTGGCTTGGGGGGCTCGCGCTGCTCTTCGCCGTGACCGGGTGGCTGGTGCAGGAAGTGCTGGAGGTGGCGTGAGCTCGCCATGAATCCGCGCCGCGTCGGGGCATGGGTGCTGGCAGGGCTACTGGGGGTGGCGGTCTTCGCCGACCGCCTGCCGCCCGACTGGGGATACCGGGGCCTGGTGACCATCCGCGGCGAGCTGGGGCCCTGGGCGCTGGAGTCCCTGGAGGACCTCGAGCGTCTGCCCTCGGCCACCCGGGAGGGGACCCTGAGCGCGCCCCTCACAGGCGGGCGAACGCTGGTGGTGCGCAACGAGG
>DATCKV010000243.1:0-1803 GCA_036564285.1 Limnochordales bacterium | reverse complement strand
CCCGAGCCGCCGGGGCAGGCGCTGAGGCGGCTGCTGCGAGAGGAGCCGGTGCTGGTGGTGCCGGGCGTCTTCAACCCCCTGGTGGGGCTCATCGCCCGGCGCATCGGCTTCAAGGCCCTTTACTTCTCGGGGGCCGCCTATTCGGCCAGCCTGGCCCTGCCGGACCTGGGGCTGATCACCCTGACCGAGGTGGCCCAGGCGGTACGCCCCATCTACCGCGCCACGGGCCTGCCCATCATCGTCGACGCCGACACGGGCTTCGGAGAGGCCCTCAACGTGGTGCAGGCCGTGGACCAGCTGGAGGCGGCCGGCGCCGCGGCCATCCAGATCGAGGACCAGCAGATGCCCAAGCGGTGCGGCCACCTGAGCGGCAAGACGGTGGTCGACGCGGAGGAGATGGCCCGCAAGGTCGCCGCCGCGGCCAGAGCCCGACAGGACCTGCTCATCGTGGCCCGCACCGACGCCCGCGCCACCCACGGCCTGGAGGAGGCGGTGCGCCGGGCGAGGCTGTACCTGGAGGCCGGGGCCGACATCATCTTCCCCGAGGCCCTGGAGTCGGAGGAGGAGTTCAGGGCCTTTGCCCGGGCGGTGCAGGCGCCGCTGCTGGCCAACATGACCGAGTTCGGCCGCACCCCGTACATCCCCGCCCAGCGGTTCGCCGAGTGGGGCTACCGCATCGTCATCTTCCCCGTCACCGCCCTGCGCGTGGCGGCCCGGGCCGTGGAGGAGGCCCTGACGGCGCTGCATCGGGAGGGCACCCAGACGGGCCTGCTGCCGCGCATGCAGACCCGGCAGGAGCTCTACGAGATCATCGGGTACGGCCAGTACGAACGATTCGACCAGGAGGTAGCCCGCTGGCAGGCGAACCGGTGAGCGGGCGCTGCAGCGCCGGCCGCGACCAGGGGGGTTGCCGCGATGCCGGAGGCCGAGCCGACTTACAGCCCGGGGCTGGAGGGTGTCATCGCTGCCGCCACCGCCATCTCGTACCTGGACGTGGAGCACGAGCAGATCGTCGTGCGGGGGTACGACCTCATCGAGCTGGCGCGCCGGCTTGACTACACCCGCATCGCCTACCTGGTCATCCACGGCCGCCTTCCCTCCGACGACGAGCACCGGGGTTTCGAGCAGGCCCTGGCCGACCAGGCCGCGCTGCCGGAGCCGGTGCTGCGCATCCTGCAGCTGCTGCCGCCCACCACCGACGTGATGGACGCCCAGCGCACGGCCATCTCGGCCCTGGCAGGCTTCGAGGCCCCGGAGGAGCTGCACTCCCCGACGCCCGAGGCCGACGCCCGCATGGGGATCCGGCTGCTGGCCCGCATGCCGGCCATCACCGCCAACGCCTACCGCATCCCAAGGGGCCTGCCGCCGCTGCAGCCGGATCCGGAGCTCGGCTTTTCGGCGCGCTTCTTGCAGATGGTGACGGGCCAGCGGCCGGATCCGCAGGCCGCCCGGATCTTCGACCTTACGCTGTCATGCTACGTGGAGCACGAGATGCCCAACTCCACGTTCGCGGCCCGGGTCATCGCCTCCACCCTGTCGGACCTCTACGGGGCGGTGGCCGGCGCGGCAGCCTCCCTGAAGGGCCCCCTGCACGGCGGAGCCAATGAGGCCGTGGCGCGCATGCTCCTGGAGATCCTGGAGCGGGGCGGGGCGTCGGCCGCAGAGGCCTACGTCATGGAGCGGCTGGCCCGCAAGGAGCGCATCATGGGCTTCGGCCACCGGGTCTACATGCGCCGCTACGACCCCCGGGCCTACCTCCTCAAGGACGCCATCCCCCAGCTGGCGCACCGCCGGCCGGAGGGC
>DATCKV010000242.1:0-8660 GCA_036564285.1 Limnochordales bacterium | reverse complement strand
GCCGAGAAGGGCCGCCTCAGCGAGGCCATCCTGGGCGTGGTCAGGGGCCTCAACGAGGTCACGTTCCTGCTGGTGCGGGGGGTGCTGGAGTACGCGCCCGTCGGCGTCTTCGCCCTCATCGCGGTGACCCTGGGCCGCACGGGCCTGGCCGCGCTGGTGCCCCTGGCCAAGCTGACGGGGGTGGTCTACGGCGGCATCGCGCTGCAGATCGGGCTGTACGTCCTGCTGCTGGCCCTGTTCGGCGTGAGCCAGCGGCGGTTCTGGAGCGTCGCGCAGGATCCCATGCTGATGGCCTTCGTGACCCGCTCCAGCAACGGCACGCTGCCCGTCACCATGCAGGCCGCCGAGCGCCTGGGGATCAAGGAGTCCCTCTATGGCTTCTCCCTGCCGCTGGGCGCCACCATCAACATGGACGGCACGGCCCTCTACATCGGCGCCTCGGTGGTCTTCGTGGCCAACGTGGCCGGGGTGGACCTGACGCTGGCCCAGCTCCTGGGGGTCATCCTCACCGGCGTGCTGGCCTCCATCGGCACCGCCGGCGTGCCCGGGGCCGGCCTCATCATGCTGTCGCTGGCCATCACCCAGGCCGGGCTGCCCATGGCGCCGGTGGGGCTGGTGGCGGGCATCGACGCGATCCTCGACATGATCCGCACCATGTGCAACGTGACGGGCGACCTGGTGGGCACCCAGATCGTGGCCCGCACCGAGCCGGGGATGGTGGAGGTGCCCGAGGCGGTCCCGGTGAAACAGCCCAGCCCCGCGGGATGAGGGCCCGGGGCGGCGGGCGCAGGGCGGCTGCCCCCCCCGGGGGTGAGGGGGGAGCGACCGTGGCGGAGCGCTACCACAACTTCATCGGCGGCGAGTGGGTGCCGGCGGCCGACGGGCAGGTCGCGGAGGACCGCAGCCCGGCCGACGCGGAGCAGGTGGTGGCCGTGGTGCCCCGCTCGTCGGCGGAGGACGTGCGCCGGGCGGCGGAGGCCGCCCGGCGCGCCTTTCCGGCATGGCGGCGCACCAGCGCCATCGCGCGGGGCGAAATCCTCTTCCGGGCGGCCGCCATCGTCCGCAGCCGGGCCGAGGCCATCGCCCGCCTGCTGACCCGGGAGGAGGGCAAGCCCATCGGGGAGTCCCGGGCGGAGGTGCTGCGGGCCGCCCAGATCCTGGAGTACTTCGGGGGCGAGGGACCCCGCCTGGCGGGCGAGACCCTGCCGTCGGCACGGCCCGGGGTCTTCCTCTACACCCTGCGCGAGCCCCTGGGCGTGGTCGGCATCGTCACCCCGTGGAACTTCCCCATCGCCATCCCGGCCTGGAAGATGGCCCCCGCCCTGGTGGCGGGCAACACGGTGGTCTTCAAGCCGGCCAGCCAGGCTCCCGCCACCGGTCTCGAGCTGGTGAAGGCCCTGGCCGAGGCCGGGCTGCCGGCGGGGGTGCTCAACGCGGTGGTGGGACCCGGCGCCGAGGTGGGGGAGGCGCTGCTGGAGGCGGAGGGGGTGCGGGCCATCTCCTTCACGGGCTCCACGGCCACGGGCACCCGCCTCTACGAGGACGCCACCCGCCGGGGGCTGCGTTGCCAGTGCGAGATGGGCGGCAAGAACCCGCTGGTGGTGCTGGCCGACGCCGACCTGGACCTGGCGGTGGAGCTCGCGCTGGACGGGGCCTACCGCTCGGCCGGGCAGAAGTGCACCGCCACCAGCCGCATCATCGTGGAGCGGCCGGCCGCGCGGGCCTTCACCGAGCGCTTCGTGGAGCGGGCCCGGGCCCTGAGGGTCGGCGACCCCCTGGACGAGGCCACGTATGTGGGGCCGGTGGTGGACCGGGGGCAGATGGAGAGCATCCTGGGCTACATCCGCGCCGGCGTCCGGGAGGGAGCCCGCCTGATCCTGGGCGGGCACCGCCTGGAGCAGGGCCCGCTGGCCCGGGGCTTCTACGTGGCGCCCACCGTCTTCGTCGACGTGCGCTCCGACATGACCCTCGCGCAGGAGGAGATCTTCGGGCCGGTGGTGGCCATCCTGGAGGCGGCCGACTTCGACGAGGCGGTGCGGCTGGCCAACGAGACCCGGTACGGGCTCTCGGCCTCGGTCTGCACCCGGGATCTGTCGAAGGCCCACCGCTTCGTCGCCGAGGTGGAGGCCGGGGTGGTGGGGGTCAACGTGCCCACCGCCGGGGTCGAGTTCCAGGCGCCCTTCGGCGGCACCAAGGCCTCGGGCACGCCCTTCAAGGAGCAGGGCCGGGTGGCCGTCGACTTCTACACCCAGCTCAAGACCGTGGCGCTGCAGTACGGAGGCTGAGGCGGCCGGCGCGCCGTCGTCACGGGGCGGGATGCGTGAGCCGGTCCGTCTCGGGCGCCGCCGTCGCCCGGGCCAGGGCCTGATCCAGGTCCTGCCAGACGTCGTCGACCGACTCCGCGCCCACGGAGACCCGCACCAGGGTCTCGACGATGCCCAGCTCCCGGCGCCGCGGCTCGGGCAGGGCCCGGTGGGACGTGGAGGCGGGGTGGGAGAGGGTGGTGCTCACCTCCCCCAGGCTGGGCACCAGGCGCAGCATCCGCAGCGCCCGCACGAAGCGCTCCACCAGCTCCCGCCCGCCCCGGGCGCCGCCGTCCCGGATGACGAAGGCCAGCATGGCGCCGAAGCCGCCCGACAGGGTGCGGCTCACGTGGGGAGCCCGGGGCTCGAGCCCGGGGTAGTAGACCCGCTCCACGGCCGGGTGAGCCGCAAGCCGGCGGGCCAGCTCCATGGCGTTGGCGCTCTGGCGCTGCACCCTCAGGGCCAGGGTGGCGAGGCCCCTCAGCACCAGCCAGGCCGCGAACGGATCGGCCGTGGCACCCAGCACGATGCCCCGTCGGCGCACCTGACGGACCAGCGCGGCCGGACCCGCCACCACCCCCAGGGAGACGTCGCCGTGGCCGCCCAAGAACTTGGTGGCGCTCTCCACCACCAGGTCCGCGCCCAGGGCCAGGGGCCGGCACAGGATGGGGGTGGCGAAGGTGTTGTCCACCACCAGCCGGCACCGCCCGTGCCGGCGGGCCAGCTCCGCCAGCGCGGCCAGGTCCGCCACCCGCACGGTGGGGTTGCTGATGGTCTCGGCGAAGAGGACCCGGGTGGAGGGGCGCAGGGCCCGCTCCACGGCAGCCAGGTCGCCCAGGTCCACCTGGGTGAACTCCACCCCGAACCGGGCCAGCTCCTCGGCCACCGCCCGGTACGTGCCCCCGTACACCTCCGCCGGCATCACCACGTGGTCGCCCGGCTGCAGCAGGCTCCACAGCGCCGTGAAGATGGCCCCCATCCCCGAGGCGGCCGCCCAGGCGTCCTCGGCCCCCTCCAGGGCCGCGACGGCCCGCTCCAGGGTGGCCACGGTGGGGTTGGCCTCCCGGCTGTAGGAGAAGGCCGTGGGCGGCCCGCCGCCCTGCGCGGCCTCCACCGCCGCCAGCCGCTCCAGGCTATCGAACTCGAAGACGGCCGTCTGGTAGATGGGGGGCGAGACGGGACGCTCGGCCACCTCAGGCCGGTCGTGGCCGGCCCGGGCCGCCAGCGTCTCAGGGCTCCGGCTGTTCACGGGACTCGTTCCCCCTCTCCAGCACGTAGAAGTTGCGGCCGCCCCGGCGCACGAAGTCCACGACCGCGTAGTGCGCCTCGAAGCAGCGGGTGAAGAGCTCCCGGGCGTGGATGCGCCACTGCATGGCCAGGGCCGGCTCGTGGCGCAAGAGATAGGCGAAGTCACCGGGGATCTCCACGGCGAAGCGGGGCGCGTCGGGCAGCGCGAAACCGGCCGGGCGGCCGCCCTCGACCCGGTTGGCCAGGGGCAGCTGGCCGGGGTCCGGATCGTCCGGATCCCGGGCGGCCGCGCGGCCGTCTGCCTCCAGGCGGCCGGCGGCCGCCCGCACCCGGGGGCTGTCCAGGTGCCACTCGGCCAGGAAGCGGTCGGTGGGCGTGCCCGCGTTGATGCCGCTGAGCGGCCCGTAGAAGTCGGTCAGGTAGCGCCGCACCACGCAGCCCAGCTTGTGCACGTTGAATCGGGCGTTGAGCCCCATCAGCGGGTCGAAGGTCCAGTCGACCTGGCGGATCCCCCGCGCCAGGCACCACGCGCGCTGGAAGAGCTTGAGGCGCGCCGCGAGCCCGGTGCCCCGCAGCTCCGGCAGCACCGCCAGCATGTGGGAGTGGTGCCGGCGGGGATCCGCGGTGGGAAAGCCGAAGACGAACCCCACCATGCGGACGCCGTCGAAGGCGCCGGCCACCAGCCCGCCCTCGTGCGCCACCGCGATGAGGAGCGCCGCCGGCACCACCTCCAGCGGCTCCATCCCCCAGGCGGCCCGCTGCACCGCCTCCACCTGCTTGAACTCCGACGGGCTCTCCAGGGGCCTGACGGTGAACCGCCCCGCCGCCTCGCCGGCCACTCCACGCCGCCCTCCTCAGACGATGGTGACGACGTCGCCCAGGGTGATGGAGGCGAGGAAGTCCCGATCCGGCGTCACGCCGATGCCGGGGCCGTCCGGCACGGCCATCATGCCGTCGCGGGCCTCCAGGGGCTCCAGCACGATGTCGCGGGTCCAGTACCGGCTGGCGCTGGAGACGTCGCCCGGCAGGGTGAATCCGGGGAGGGAGGAGATGTGCAGGTTGTGGGCCCGGCCGATGCCGGCCTCCAGCATTCCGCCGCACCAGACGGGGGCGTCGAAGGCGCCGGCCACGTCGTGCACCCGGCGGGCCTCCAGGTGGCCGCCCAGGCGCCCGATCTTGACGTTGATGATGCGCGCGGCCCCCGTCGCCAGGGCGATGCGGGCGTCGCGGGCGCTGCCGATGGACTCGTCCAGGCAGATGGGGGTGCGCAGCCGGGCCTGGAGCAGCGCGTGGTCGTGCAGGTCGTCGTAGGCCAGGGGCTGCTCGATGTACTCCAGACCCATGCCGTCCAGGGCCAGGAAGACGGGGAGGTCGCTGAGGCGGTACGCTCCGTTGGCGTCCACGGTCAGGGCCACGTGGGGGAAGCGCTCCCGCACCGCGGCCACCACGGCCACGTCCCACCCCGGCCGGATCTTGAGCTTGATGCGGCGGTAGCCCTGGGCCACGTGGCGCGCCACGGCCTCCACCGTGGCCTCGACGGAGGGCTGGATGCCCAGGCTGACGCCCACGGGCACCTCCCGTCGCACCCCGCCCAGCAGCCGCCACAGCGGCAGCCCCAGCGAGCGCGCCCAGAGGTCCCAGAAGGCGGTCTCCACCGCGGCTCGGGCCATGCGGTTGCCCCGGATGGGGGCCATGGCCTGCGCCAGGGCCTCGGGGTTGGCGAAGTCGCGGCCGACCACCCGGGGCAGGACGGCCCCTGCCAGCACGCTGCGGGCCGTCTCCACCGTCTCCTCCCGGTACAGGGGCGCCTCGTCGGCCACGCACTCGCCCCAGCCCTCGAGCCCCTCGCCGAAGAGGGTCACCAGCAGGATGTGCCGCTCGGCGGTGGCGCCGAAGGACGTCTCGAAGACGAAGCGAAGGGGCATGCGCACGACGCGCAGTTCGGCCCGCTCGACCCGCACCGACGTCGACCTCCGGGGAGACTGAAGCCTGAGTACGGCGCGCCGGCCCCCGTCCCTTCACCCGGGCGCGGGGCCGGGCCGGTATGATGGGGCAAGGGGGGCGCGGCATGACACCGGCGCAGGCGCTGCTGGCATACCTGACGGCGCACCTGGGCGAGATGACGGCGGAGCTGGAGGCCCTGGTGCGCCTGGAGACGCCCTCGGGCGACCAGGCCCGGCTGGCCCGGGCAGCGGAGCTGGTCGCGCGCCGGTGGGAGGGCCTCGGGGGCCAGGTGCGCCGCCACCCGGCGCCGGGCGCAGGCGTCCACCTGGAGGTGCGGCTGGAGGGCCGCGTCCGGCGTCGACCCGTGCTGGTGCTGGGGCATCTGGACACCGTCTACCCCGCGGGCACCGTGCAGGCCTGCCCGTTCCGGGTGGAGGGGGCCAGGGCCTGGGGGCCCGGCGCCTACGACATGAAGGCGGGGCTGGTGATGGCGGCCTGGGCCGTGCAGGCCCTGCAGGCGGCGGGTTCAGGGCCCGGCCGGCCCGTGCTGCTGCTGGTGACGGCCGACGAGGAGGTGGGCAGCGCCTCGTCGCGGCCCCTCATCCGGCAGGCCGCGCAGGAGGCGGAGCTGGCCCTGGTGCTGGAGCCGGCCGCGCCCGGCGGGGCGGTGAAGACGGCGCGCAAAGGGGTGGCCCGCTACCGGCTGGAGGTGACGGGGCGCGCCGCCCACGCCGGCAACGACCACGGCCGGGGCATCAGCGCCAACGTGGCCCTGGCCGAGGCCGTCCTGGCCGCGCACGCCCTGGCAGACCCCGCCGCCGGCACCACGGTCAACGTGGGCGTGATGGGAGGCGGCACCCGACCCAACGTGGTGCCCGAGCGGGCCTGGGCGGAGATCGACGTGCGGTTCGCCACCCGGCAGGAAGCCGAGCGGGTGGACCGGGGGCTGCGAGCCCTGACCGCCTCCAACGGGGCGCGCCTGGAGGTGGACGGCGGGGTGGACCGCTGGCCCCTGGAGCGGACCGAGGCCGTGGCCGCCCTCTATCTGCAGGCGAGGGGGGTGGCCCGGGAGCTGGGCATGGAGCTGCCCGAGGCCGCGGTAGGCGGGGCCAGCGACGGCAACCTGACGGCGGAGATGGGGCTGCCCACCCTGGACGGCCTGGGCCCGGAGGGCGACGGGGCCCATGCGGCCGCGGCCGAATACGTGGATCTGGGGCGTCTTCCGCTGCGCACGGCGCTGGTGGCCTGCCTGCTGGAGCGGCTCTAGCCTCCCGGCGGGTCCGGGACCGGGCCCGGGGCCGGGGCGGGCGGCGCCGAGCCGTAGAGGGCCTGGTAGAGGCGGTAGGAGCGGTAGACGCTCTGGACATAGCGGCGGGTGGCCGCGATGGGGATGCGCTCCACCCACAGATCGGGGTCGGTGAGCGGAGAGGCCGCCAGCCACCGGTCCACCCGACCCGGCCCGGCGTGGTAGGCGGCCACCGCCACCCTGGGATCGCCGTAGCGGCGCAGCAGGTAGGCCAGGTAGGCGGTGCCCAGGCGCACGTTGACGGCCGGGTCGAAGAGGGCCTCGGGCGAGCCCCACGCCAGCCCCAGGCGCTGGGCCACCCACTGCCCGGTTGCCGGCACCAGCTGCATCAGCCCGTAGGCGTCGGCTGCGGAGAGCGCCTGGGGTTCGAAGGCGCTCTCCTCGCGCATCACGGCCCACACCAGCAGCGGGTCCACCCCCTGGGCCGCCGATGCGGCCAGCACCTGCGGCGCGTACGGCCGGGGGAAGAGGACACCCCACGCCCAGGGTGCGTCCGGCCCCAGCAGGCGCTGCCCGTGGCGCAGCGCGGCCCGGTACTCGCCTGCCTCCGTCTCCCACCGCACCAGGGTCGCCAGCGCTCCTTCGGCCTTAGGCGCGGAGCCCGTCGGGCCGGCGGGTACGTCGGCGGTGAGGCGGTAGCGCAGCTCCCGCCGCGCGTCGTCGCGGCGCCCGGCGGCTTCCAGCGCCGCCACCTCGGGCGGCAGCGGCCCGGCGGGGTCGGGCAGCGGCGGCGGGGGCGACGGCGGGTTGGCGGCTGCGGCGGCCAGCTCGGGCCAGCGCTGGCGGGCCAGCACGGCGTAGTAGGAGAGGGGGAAGCGCTGCAGCAGCTCCGCCGTCAGGGCCGGCCGGTCGGCCGGCTGCAGGCGGGCCTGCCAGTAGAGGGCGGCCGCGTCGCGCGCCCCGCCGGCCGCGAGGCGCTGCAGCAGGTCCCGGGCCACCGCCAGGCAGGCGATGCCGGCGGGGTCGGCTCCCGCGTCCAGGGCCGCCAGGTCGGCGGCGTCGCAGGCGGCCGCCAGCGCGGCGCCCAGGGCCTCCCGCCAGCCGGCGGTGCCGGCTGCCGCCCGGTCGTAGGCCTCGACATAGCGCAGCGCCAGGGCCCGGTCGCCCCGGTCCAGGGCCGCCCGCACCAGCCTGGAGAGGGCCTCTCCGGCAGCGGCGCTGCCGGGGGCCTCGTCGATGACCTGCCGCAGCAGCGACTCGGCCTCTTGCGTCGCCCGAACGGACTGCAGCGCGTCGGCCAGCTGCAGGCGCAGACCGGCCAGCCCGGCCGGCGCCAGGCCCTGGAGGCGGGCCTCCTCCAGCGCCTGTTGCAGCACCTGCCGCTGGCGCTCCGGCTGGCCCAGCACCCCCAGGACCCGGCCCAGCTCCGACAGGGCTGCCGGGCGCTCCTGAGCCCACGGGGTGGCGCTCAGCACCGACGCCGCCTGCTGCCACCGCCCCAGCCGCTCCAGCGCCCGTGCGTAGCGGAGCAGGCGAGAGCGCCCCTCGGCCGTGGCGGGGTCGACGCGGCCGGCCAGGGCGGCCAAGCCCTCCAGCACCGCCGGCCGCAGGGGGCCCCGGTAACCCAGGGCGGGATCCTCGGCCACGTCCAGCAGCGCGTCGAAGGCGCCGGCCGGGTCGCCGGCTGCCCGCAGCGCTTCGGCCAGGAGCAGCCCCGCCTCGGGGCGGTCGTCCTCCTGCGCCAGGGCCAGGGCTCGGCGGGCCTCGGCCGCGGCGGCGTCCGCCTGGCCCAGGGCCAGCAGCGCCCGGGCCCTGAGGGAGTGCAGCCGCACGGCCGCGTACCCCGCCGCCTCGAGGGCCCCCGGGGCCTGCTCCAGCCGGGCCAGGGCCCGGGCCGGATCCCCCGCCTCCAGCGCCTT
>DATCKV010000241.1:0-9204 GCA_036564285.1 Limnochordales bacterium | reverse complement strand
GCCCTGGCCCGGCGGGCCGAGGCCTACCGCCGCTTCAGGGAGGCGGCCCGCCTGCTGGAGGAGCAGGCCGAGGCCTGGAGCCGCCACCAGCCCCGCCAGGCGCCGTCGGTGCTGCTGCAGACCCTGGAGCAGGTGATGGGGCCGTGGCCGGACGACCTGCCCCGGGATCGGGCGGAGCGGCTGGTGGAGGCCCTGGCGCGGGTGCTGGAACGCACCCGCATGGCCCAGCGCGCCCGCGAGGCGCCCTCCCCGGCCTTCGACTGGGAGGATCTCCTGGCCCGGGTACGGCGCCGGGTGGAGCAGGCGCCGGGACCGGTAGAGTTCGCGGCGCTGCTGGCGGAGGAGGGCCGTGACCGCACGGACGTCATCGGACTCTTCCTGGCGGTCTTGGAGCTGCTCAGGGTGGGAGAGCTGTGGCTGACGGAGCGGGAGGGCAACCTCTGCCTGCGCCGGCGCCCTTGAGCGAGGCGGCGGCCGCGTGCGAGGCGGTGCTCTTCGCCGCCGCGCGCCCGCTGTCGCTGGAGGAGCTGGCGCGGGCGGTGGAGCGGCCCCCTGCCCAGGCGGCGCAGGCCCTGGCCGAGCTGCGGCTTCACCTGGACGAGGCGGGCCACGGCATCCAGCTGGCCGAGGTGGCCGAGGGCTTCCAGCTGGTGACCCGGGCCCGCTTCTTCGGGGCGCTGCGGCGCGCCGTAGGCAGCGTGCGCCGCCCGGCGCTGTCCGCGGCCGCCATGGAGACCCTGGCCATTGTGGCCTACCGCCAGCCGGTGAGCCGGGCCGAGATCGAGGCCCTGCGGGGGGTCAACTCCGAGGCGGCCCTGGGCACCCTGCTGGAACGGGGGCTCATCGAGGTGGCGCACCGGGGTGCCTCGCCCGGCCGCCCCGTCTACTACCGCACCACCCGCCGCTTCCTGGAGATGTTCGGGCTGCGCTCCCTGGAGGAGCTCCCTGCCCTGGAGGACTGGCCCGCGCCCCGCCGGCGGGCGGACCGACCCGGAGGGGGCATGGGAGCCGGCGCGGCGGCGAAGACTAGCGCCTGAGCCAAGTCCGCACGGGGAAGAGGGACCGGGCATGGAGCCCTCCGCTCAGCAGGACGGCCAGGCGCCGGGCGCGGCGGGCCATCCCATCGACGCGCTGATGCGCACCGCCATGGAGAGCATCAAGGCCATGGTGGACGTCAACACCATCCTGGGAGTGCCGGTGGAGGCTCCCGACGGCACCGTCATCATCCCCGTCTCCCGGGTCTCCTTCGGATTCGTGGCAGGCGGCTCGGAGTTCGAGGCGGGGGAGCGTCAGGGCGCCTTTCCCTTCGGCGGGGGCAGCGGCGCGGGCGTCAGCCTGCACCCCGTGGCCTTCCTGGTGGTGGGCCAGGGGCAGGTGCGCCTGCTGCCCGTCTCGGAGCGGGCGCTGTACGACCGGCTGCTGGACCTGGCGCCGCGGGTGGTGGAGCAGCTGCAGCGCTGGGTCGGACTCGACGGCCAGGGCGCGGCGCGCCGGGAGGGCGATGTGCGGGAGCGAGAGCCGGCGCCGGAGTCCGGCCGGGCCGACCAGGGCCGCCGCCAGGAGGCCGGGCCGGCGGCTGCGCGGGCGGGCGAGCCGGGCGACGGCGAAGGCCGCCGGCAGGCGGGCTCCGGGGAGGCGGGGCGCGGCCGGCTGACGCTGCCCTTCGAGTGAGGGCAGGCTGTCGACGGGCGGGCCGTTATGCTATAGTCGGAGCGTGTCGACGTTCCGGATCTCCGGCGAGGCGGCACCGGCATACGAGAGCCTGTGGGCGAAGCTGTCGCGCCGCCTGAGCGCCACTAGCCCGGGCCGGCTGCTGGTGGCTGGCTACACCGGCCTGGCCGCGCTGGGGACGGCGCTGCTGTCGCTGCCGGTGGCGGTGCGCGAGCCTCCGTCTCTCTCCTTCACCGAGGCCCTCTTCACGGCCACCTCCGCGGTCTGCGTCACGGGTCTCACCGTGGTGGACCCGGGCAGCCGCCTCTCCCTCTTCGGCCAGCTGGTGGTGCTGGGCCTGGTGCAGCTGGGCGGCCTGGGCGTCATGACCGTCTCCACCCTCATCGCCGTGCTGGCGGGGCGGCGTATCGGGCTGCGGGGGCGGCTCCTGGTCAAGGAGGAGCTGCACCAGGACTACCTGTCGGGCCTGGTGCGCCTCGTGCGCATGATCGCGGGCGTGACGCTCCTGGTGGAGGCCCTGGGCACGCTCCTGCTCTTCCTGGCCTGGCGAAGCCGGATGGAGACGGGGCGGGCCCTTTACTACGGGCTGTTCCACGCGGTCTCCGCGTTCAACAACGCCGGCTTCGACCTGTGGGGGACGAGCCTGGTGGCCTTCGCGGGGGATCCCCTGGTCGTCTTCACCGTGGCCGGCCTCATCGTGGTAGGGGGCATCGGCTTCTCGGTGCTGGCCGACCTCTCGTCGTGGCCGGCGCACCGGCGCCTGGCCCTGCACTCCCGGGTGGCCCTGTGGGCGGCGGCGCTGCTGACGGCGGGCGGGTTCGCGCTGGTGCTGGCCTCGGAGTGGTCCAACCCCGGCACGCTCGGCCCGATGCCGTGGCACCAGAAGCTGATGGCGGCCCTGTTCACCGCGGTGACCCCCCGCACGGCCGGCTTCTCGGTGGTGCCCACCGGGATGCTGCGGCCGGTCACGCTGTTCCTTCTGCTCTTCTTGATGTTCGTGGGCGTCTCGCCCGGCTCCACGGGCGGTGGCATCAAGACCACCACCGCCGCCGTGGTGGTGGCGGGCGTTCGGGCGGCCCTGGCCGGCCGCGAGGAGCTGGTGCTCCTGGGGCGGCGGCTGCCCAGGGGCATCTTCCAGCGGGCGGTGAGCCTGACCCTGGTGGCGGGGCTCTGGGTGGCGGCGGTGACGGCGCTGATGCTGGCCGTCGAGCGCTTCAACCCGCTGGCCATCGTCTTCGAGGTGGTCTCGGCGTTCGGCACGGTGGGGCTGAGCACGGGCATCACGCCCCAGCTCTCCATCCCGTCACGCCTGCTGCTGACGGCCACCATGCTGGTGGGCAAGGTGGGGCCCGTCACCTTCGCGGTGTCGCTGGCCCGGCGCATGGCGGCCGGGGCGGCCCACGTGCGCTATCCCGAAGAACGCATCTCCCTGGGGTGAGGACGCCGGCCATGTCAGCGCCCGTGCGGCTGCACAAGTGGCTGGCCCGGGCGGGGGTGGCGTCGCGCCGGGCGTGCGAGGCCCTCATCCGGCAGGGGCGGGTGGCGGTCAACGGCCAGGTCGTCACCGTCATGGGCTGGAAGGTGGATCCCCAGCGGGACCGGGTCACCGTGGACGGCCGGCCGGTGGAGCCCCCGTCCCCCGGCGGCGAGGATCGGGTCTACCTCCTGCTGCACAAGCCCCGAGGCGTACTCACCGCCGCCCGGGACGACCGGGGCCGCCCCACGGTGGTGGATTGGGTGCGCAGCCGGGGCGGCCCGGCGGTGCGGCTCTTCCCGGTGGGGCGGCTCGACCTGGACTCCGAGGGGCTCCTGCTCCTGACCAACGACGGAGAGCTGGTCCACGGGCTGCTGCACCCCTCCCGGCGCATCCCCCGCACCTACCGGGTCTGGGTGCGGGGCCCGCTGGGGCCCGAGGCGGTGGAGGCGCTGCGCCGGGGCGTCATGCTGGACGACGGCCCCGCCCGGCCCGAAGCGGTGCGCGTGGTGCGGCGTCGGCCCGACGGCGGCGTGCTGGAGCTGACGCTGCACGAGGGGCGCAAGCGAGAGGTGCGCCGGATGTGCCAGGCCGTGGGGCTGCAGGTGCGGCGGCTGGTGCGGGTGCGGCTGGGCCCCCTGGCCCTGGGCGACCTGCCTCCGGGAGGCTGGCGGTACCTCTCCCCGGGGGAGGTGGAGCGCCTCCGGCAGGCGGCGGGCGCCTCCCGGGGCTTTACACGCTCCCCGGAGCGTGCTAGCATACCGCCCAAGACGCAGGACGGCAGGACGGCGGGCGGCCGGAGCTCCGGCACGGGGTAGCGGGCGGCCGCCGGCCGCAGGGAAGCCCGCGGCAGGACGGCAGGACGGTGTCATGGCCGGCATCAGCGAGAGCCGGGAGGTCGCCCAGGCCGCGCTTTGGATGGCCGCTTCCCGGGACTACGCCGAGGAGAGCCGCCTCAAGGCGGAGCTGGTACGCCGCGGCATCCTGGCGGCGGCGGTGGACTTCGGTGGGCCCTTCGACCGGGTGATCCCCCAGATCGTGGAGCGCTGCGTCGTGGCCGCCAAGCGGGAGGGCCTCATCCTGGCCCAGCACCCCGAGGAGGGGGCCGTGGCCGGCGCCGCCCACGAGGCGGCCATGGGGCTGGCCCTGAAGGCCATGGGTTTCAACGTGGGCGGCAAGGCCGGGCTGGCGCGGCGCGGCGAGCACGTGGTGGTGGCGCTCTTCGCCGCCATCGGCCTGGGGCACCTGGACGACATCGCCGCCAGCCTGGGCCATCGGGCCCTCCCGCACCGCCCGACGCCGTCGGCCGCAGCGGGAGGTGCGCCAGATGCCGGCGACGCAGCGGATCGTTAAAGCCATACGGGGGGCGACCTGCGCCGAGTCCAACACGCCGGAGGCCATCGAGCGGGCCGGGCGCCGGCTCGCGGAGGCCATCGCCCGCCTCAACCAGCTGGAGCCCGGCGACATCATCAGCGCGCTCTTCACGGCCACGCCCGACCTCGACGCCCAGTGGCCGGCGGTGGGGGCCCGCCAGGCGGGCTGGCAGGACGTGGCCATCCTGTGCGCGCAGGAGATGGCGGTGCCCTCCCCGGTGCGGCGGTGCGTGCGGGTGCTGGTGCACGCCTACCTGCCCGCAGACCGGCCCGTGCGCCACGCCTACCTGGACGAGGCGGCGGCCCTGCGGCCCGACCGGGCCGGGGCGGCCGACGGTCACGCCGACCTGGGCGCGTTTGACGGGAGCGAGAGGAGCTGAACCATGGTCGTCGTCCTTCGCCGCGACGCCACCGCCGAGCAGCTGGAGGCCGTGGTGGAGCGGCTCCAGCGGCTGGGCTTCGCCGTCCACATATCCCGGGGAACGGAGCGCACCATCGTGGGAGCCATCGGCGACCGCCGACCCGAGCACATCCCCCAGCTGGAGGCCATGCCGGGCGTGGAGCGGGTGGTGCCCATCCTGCGGCCCTTCAAGCTGGCCTCCCGGGAGTTTCGCCCCGAGCCCAGCCTGGTGGAGGTAGGGGATGACGGGGTTGCGCCGGTGGTGGTGGGGGGCAACCGGGTGGTGGTGGTGGCCGGGCCCTGCGCGGTGGAGAGCGAGCGCCAGATCGACGAGGTGGCGCGGGCCGTGAAGCAGTCGGGGGCCTCCATCCTGCGGGCCGGCGCCTACAAGCCCCGCACCTCGCCCTACAGCTTCCAGGGCCTGGAGCGGGAGGGGCTGGAGCTCCTGGCCGAGGTGCGGCGCCGGGTGCGGGTCCCGGTGGTGACCGAGGTGCTCAACCCTCGCGACGTCGAGCTGGTGGCCCAGCACGCCGACATGCTCCAGATCGGCGCCCGCAACATGCAGAACTTCCCGCTGCTGCGGGAGGTGGGGCGAAGCGGCCGGCCGGTGCTGCTGAAACGGGGCATGGCCGCCACCATCGAGGAGTGGCTCATGGCCGCCGAGTACATCCTGTCGGCCGGAAACCCCCGGGTGGTGCTGTGCGAGCGGGGAATCCGCACCTTCGAAACCCAGACCCGCAACACCCTGGACCTGAGCGCCGTGGCCGTCGTGCACGAGCTGAGCCACCTGCCCGTCATCGTCGATCCCAGCCACGCGACCGGGCGCTCTGCCTACGTGGCCCCCATGGCCCGGGCCGCGGTGGCGGCGGGGGCCGACGGGATCATGGTGGAGGTGCACCCCTCGCCCGACGAGGCCCTCTCCGACGGCCCCCAGCAGCTGACCCCGGAGGCCTTCGCGCAGATGATGGAGTCGCTGCGCCCCATCGCCGCGGCGGTGGGGCGCAGCATCTGAGGCGCCGCGGCGCCAGGCGCCCGGGCTCGGAGGAGGGATGAGCGTGGCCCGGCGGGTCGCCATCGTGGGCTGCGGCGTCATCGGCGGCTCGCTGGGGTTGGCCCTGCGGGCGCTGGGCCAGGCGGGCCGCTTTTGGGTCGCGGTGTACGACCGGGACCCGGAGACGGCCCGTCAGGCGGTGGAGCGGGGCGCGGCCGACGAGGCGGCCGGCGACCTGCAGGAGGCGGTGCGGGAGGCCGAGCTGGTGGTGGTGGCCGTGCCCGCCGAAGCCGTGGTGGAGGTGGCGCGGCAGGTGTCGGCCCACGCCCCTCCCGACTGCGTCGTGACCGACGTGGCCTCGGTCAAGGGCCGGATCGTGGAGAGCCTGGGGGCCCGGCTGCCCGGCGGACAGCCCTTCGTGGGGGGCCACCCCATGGCCGGCTCGGAGCGGGCCGGCCTGGCCGGGGCCGATCCGTACCTCTTCCAGAACGCCGTCTATGTCCTCACCCCCCTGCCCGACACCCCGCCCGGGGCCCTGGAACGGGTCCAGGAGATGGTGCGGGCGGTGGGCGCGCTGCCCATGCTGCTGGACCCGTGGCGCCACGACCTGGCGGCGGCGGCCGCCAGCCACCTGCCCCACCTGGTGGCCTCGGCGCTGGTGCTGGCCGCCGCGGCGTGCGCGGAGCACGGGGTGCCGGTCTTCCAGCTGGCCGCCACGGGCTTCCGGGACGCCACCCGCTTGGCCCTGGGCCACGAGCGGGTCTGGCTGCCCATCCTGGCCGACAACGCCCCCGCGGTGCTGCAGGCCCTTCGGGCCTTCCGGCAGGTGCTGGAAGAGGCCGAGGCGGCCCTGGCCGCGTCGGACCGAGACCGCATCGAGGCCCTCCTGGTGCGGGCCCGGGAGCAGCGGGCCCGTCTGCGGCTGCCGGCCAAGGGGTACGGCCAGCCTACCTGGGACCTGGTGGTGCGGCTGCCCGACCGGCCCGGCGCCATCGCGGCGGTCAGCGGCGCGCTGGGCGAGCGGAAGATCAACATCGCCGACATCGAGATCCTGCGGGTGCGGGAGGGGGAGGCAGGCACGCTGCGCCTGGGCTTCACCTCGGAGCAGGCCATGCGGGCGGCGCTGTCGGTGCTGCACGAACGGGGGTTCGTCGCATGGCCCAGGTAGAGACTCCCTCGGGGCTGTGGCGCATCTGGCCCACCGAAGGGCTCCAGGGCCGGGCGGAGGTCCCGCCCGACAAGTCCATCTCCCACCGGGCGGCCATGCTGGGCGCGGTGGCGGCCGGCACCACCGTCATCGAGCGCTACCTGCCGGCGGCCGACACCCTGGCCACGCTGGAGTGCCTGCGGGCCTTCGGGGTGGAGGTGGAGGGGCCGGACCCGGCGGGCCGGGTAGTGGTCCGGGGCCGCCCGCTTCAGGAGGGGGGCGGCGGCTTCCAGGAGCCGGACCGGGTGCTGGACGCGGGCAACTCGGGCACCACCCTGCGGCTGCTGCTGGGGCTGGCTGCAGCGCATCCAGTCTTCTGGGTGGCCACGGGCGACGCCTCGCTGAGGCGGCGGCCCATGGGGCGGGTCATCGAGCCCCTGGTGCGCATGGGCGCGGCGGTGTGGGCCCGGCGGGACGGCCGGGCGCCCGTGGCGGTGCGGGGCGGGGGCCTGCACGGCATCGTCTGGCGCAGCCCCGTGGCCAGCGCCCAGGTCAAGTCGGCGGTGCTGCTGGCGGGGCTGCAGGCCCGGGGGCGCACCCGGGTCGAGGAGCCGTCGCCCAGCCGGGACCACACGGAGCGTCTGCTGCCCTTCTTCGGGGCCCGGCTCTACTGTGGCCCTGGCTGGGCGGAGCTGGAGGGGCCGCAGGTGCTGGAGGGCCGGTACCTGGTGGTGCCGGGCGACCCGTCGTCAGCGGCGTTTCTGTGGGTGGCGGCCGCGATGCATCCGGGCTCCCGGGTGGAGACCCCCGACGTGGGCCTCAACCCCACCCGGGTCGAGGTGCTGCGGGTGCTGGCCGAGATGGGCGCCCAGGTGGCGGTGGAGCCGGATCCGGCGGCGGGGCCGGAGCCACGGGGGCGCGTCACGGTGGAGGGGCCCCCGCAGCTGCGGCCCTTCGAGATCGGGGGCGCCCGGGTGCCCCTGCTCATCGACGAGCTCCCGGTGCTGGCGGTGGCGGCGCTGCGGGCCTCCGGCACCTCCGTCATCCGGGACGCCGCGGAGCTGCGGGTGAAGGAGTCGGACCGCATCGACACCCTGGCCCGCCAGCTGGAGGCCCTGGGCGCCCGGGTGGAGCCCCTGCCGGACGGGCTGCGCATCCAGGGCCCGCAGCGGATACGCGGCGGCGAGGCCGACGCCTGCGGCGACCACCGCCTGGCCATGTCGCTGGCGGTGGCCGCCCTGGCAGGAGAGCGGCCCTCGGTGGTGAAGGGCTCCCGGTGCGCCGACACCTCGTTCCCCGGCTTCGCGGGGCTGCTCGACACCCTGGTCCGGGCCGGGGGCGGCCGCGTGGAGGAGGCACCGTAAGGCACCGATGCCGGGGAGCCCGGCTCCCTGCCGGCGCGACTGGGTCGCGGTGGACGGCCCCGCCGGCGCCGGCAAGAGCACCCTGGCCCGGGGCCTGGCGCGAGCCCTGGGCTTCCGCTACATCGACACCGGCGCCACCTACCGGGCCGCGGCCCTGGCCGCGATGGAGGCGGGCCTGCTGGCCCGCCAGCCTCCCGACGAGGAGGCCGTGGTGCGGCTGGTGGCGAGCCTCGACATCCGTCTCGGCACCGATCCCCAGGGCGAGGGGCCCGCGCGGGTGTGCCTGGGCGGGCGCGACGTGAGCGAGGCGCTGCGTTCGCTGGAGGTGGGTCAGGCGGCCTCGGTCATCGCGGGCCTCGCAGGGGTGCGCCGGATCCTGGCGAGCCTGCAGCGGCGGCTGGCGGAGCAGGGGCCGTGCGTGGTAGAAGGCCGCGACATCGGCACCGTGGTGCTGCCCGAGGCCTGCGTCAAGCTGTACGTGACGGCGTCGCTGGAGGAGCGGGCCCGGCGGCGGGCGCTGGAGCTGGCCGCCCGGGCGGCGCCGCCGGGGAGCCGCCCCCAGGTGGAGCCCGCGGAGCTGGAGCGGGTCATGGAGCAGCTGGAGCGCCGGGACCGCCAGGACCGGCTGCGGGCCGCCAGCCCCTTGATGGCGGCTCCCGATGCGGTTACCCTGGACACGACGGGCCAGGATCAGGAGACGGTGCTGCGCAGAGCCCTGGCGCTGGTGCGTGAGCGCCTCGGAGGTGTCCCGTGAGGTTCTACCGGCTGATGCGGCGCCTGGTCG
>DATCKV010000240.1:0-1977 GCA_036564285.1 Limnochordales bacterium | reverse complement strand
GCAGGGGCCGCACGAACACCCCCCGCACCGGGGGGATGCCGGCCAGGCCGGCCGGGCCCGTGCCCCGCAGCACCCACATCAGCACGGTCTCGGCCTGGTCGTCGGCCGTGTGCCCCAGGGCCACCCGGCGGCAGCCCAGCGTGGCAGCGGTCTGCTCCAGCGCCCCCAGGCGCAGGGCTCGCGCCGCGGCCTCCAGGGAGAGCCGGTGGGCCCGGGCGTGGGCGGGGGCGTCGACGTCGATGCGGTGGAAGGGAACCCCCAGCCGCGCCGCCAGGGCCTCGGCCGCTTCGGCGTCCCGATCCGCCTGGGGGCCCCGGATGCCGTGGTGGACGTGGGCCGCCTCCACCCGCAGCCGCAGCCGGGGAGCCAGCAGCACCAGGGCGTGGAGCAGGGCCGACGAGTCGGGCCCCGCCGACAGCCCCACCAGCACCCCGTCCGCGGGCTGCAGCATGCGGTGGCGCTGGATGGCCTGCACCATGGCGCGGTACAGCGGCGTGCGCCGGAGCCGGGCGGCCGTGCGGGCGTCCGCCGGCGCCGGGCCCGCATGGGGCGTCGGAGGGAGAGGGTCCCGGAGCTGCATCGCGCGACGTCCAAAAAAAGACGGCCCGCAGGGCGAGCCGTCGGCAGCATCCCGCTGGTGCCAGCGCAGGGGATCGCTCGATGAAGACGCAGCCCGCCGGATCAGGGAGCGGGCCTCGCTGTCAGCTGCCCGTCTTGGCCTGGGCCTGGGTGTTGGCCCAGTACGCCACCACCGCGACGATGATTCCGCCGATGACGCTGATCCACTTGAGCGAGTTGATCTGCTGCACGAACCAGGGCACGATGATCAACAGGATACCAACGACGACGTTGACCCAGTTCTGCCACATGGCCGCCAACCCCCCTCAACTGGCGTCGGGACCGGGCATGGGATGGCAACCTGGACGTGTCGCTGGCTACCTGCGCGCGGATACCGCCACCCTGGCAGGCCGTCTGGCACCAGCGCCAGTATACGCCGGCACGCGGGCAAGGTCAAGCTGGCGCGCCCTTACCAGCGCCACCGTCACGTCGTCGCGCCACCGCCGGCCGACCATGCCGTCCAGGCGCTCCATGACCCGGGCCAGGGTCGCCTCCGCCGTCTCCCCGGACCCCGACGCGGCCTCGCGCCTCAGCGACGCCAATACCTCCATCAGGCAGGCCTCGCCGGCCTCCCCCAGCTCCGCCGCGCCGTCGGTGGCCATCACCACCAGCGCGCCGTCCTCCAGGGGCCGGCGGATGGGCTCCACGTCCACTCCGGCTACGATCCCGGCCGGCAGGGCCCGCCCCTCCACCCTCTCCACCCCTGACGCGCTCACCAGGAAGGTGGGATAGGCCCCCGCCTTGCCCAGCTCCAGCTCGCCGGCGGCCAGGTCGAAGAGAGCCACGTCCAGGGTGGCGAAGCGCTCCTCGGCGCTTCGGGCCAGCAGCACCCCGTTGGCCAGCCCGATGGCCTCCTTCGCCCCGGCCCCCGCGGCCAGGGCCGCCTCCGCCAGGCGCACGGCCGTCTCGCTCTCCCGGGCCGCCTCGGGGCCGCTGCCCATGCCGTCGCTGAGGACCACCGCCACCAGGGCTGGGGCGGGCTCCAGGCGGGCGAAGCTGTCGCCGCAGCAGATCTCGCCGTCGCGGGTGCGGGAGGCGAAGGCGCACTCCACCTCCCACAGGGGCCGCCGCATCAGGTGCACCAGGCACCCCTCCCCGTCGGCCGCCGGCGCGCCGTGCCGGCACCGCACCGAGACGGCAACCCAGGGCACGCCCTCGCACTCGGCCAGCAGCCGCTCCATGCTGCGCGCGCACCGCTGCGGCCCCCGGCAGGGCGCGGCGAGGGCCACCACCGCCTCCCGGCGGCCCCCCGCCCCTCCCAGCACCACCTCCCGGCAGGTCAGCCCTTCCCGGGCCAGGTGGCGCGCCAGGCGCTCCGCGCCGGAGGCGTCCAGGGCACGCACCTGCTGGGCCGCCACC
>DATCKV010000239.1:0-3206 GCA_036564285.1 Limnochordales bacterium | reverse complement strand
CGGCCGCTACGCAGCCTTCCACCGCCCGGCGGGGTCCGCCTTCGGCAGCACCCCCGACATCTGGCTGGCCTACTCGCCGGACCTGCTCCACTGGGGCGACCACCGGCGGCTCATGGGCACCCGCGCCGGCATGTGGGACGCAGGTCGCATCGGCGGGGGCGCGGTGCCCATCGAGACGCCCAAGGGGTGGCTGGCCATCTACCACGGCGCCGTGGGCAGCCGCTACTGCCTGGGCACGGTGCTGCTGGACCGGGAGCAGCCGCACCGGGTGCTGGGCCGCTCGGTGGAGCCCATCATGACGCCCATCGAGCCGTACGAGCGGGCCGGGTTCTTCGGCTCGGTGGTCTTTACCTGTGGGGCGGTGCGGCGCTCCGACGACGAGGTGCTCGTCTACTACGGGGCGGGCGACTCGACCCTGGGCGTGGCCGTCACGTCCGTGAACGAGCTCCTGGACTCCGTGGAGCCGGTCTCGGCCCTGACCGCCGCCTGAGCGCGGCGCAGGGCGCTCACGCCCGCTCGTCGACCAGGATGCCGACCAGCTCCCAGATGCGGGCCACCAGGTCCAGGTAGCGCTCCGGCGGGATCTCCTTGATGACCTCCTGGGTACGGCTGTCGATGACCTGTACCCAGATGCGGCCCGTCGCCTCGTGCACGTGAAACTTGAGCTGGCGGCGGGACTCGGCCAGGATGGCGTTGAGGAGGTCGGTGGTGCGGCGCACCACCGGCCGGGGGACGGGGCTGCCCTGCTCCTCCCCCGTCGCGGTCAGCCGCTGGAGGACGTCGTCGGCCGGCGCAGCGGCCGCCGGGGCGGCAGGCGTGCCGCCCGCCGGGCTCAGAGCAGGCTGCCCGGGCTGGCCGGAGACGACCGGCGCCACCACGGGGCGCACCCCGGGCGAAGGCGTGTGGCCGGAGAGGCTCGTGGACACCGCGCTGCCCTCCCCACGCCCCGCCCCCCGGCTGGCCGCAGGCGGCCGCAGCCCCTGCGGCGTCGGCTCGAGCCCTGGAAACGGGCCCATGGGGTTTTTCGGCATGGGGCCGCGCCCCCTTTAGGCAGGGCTAGCCGCCCCGGCCCGGGCCCCGAGAGAGGAAGGGCGAGCCCTCCACGTAGAAGCGCCACGGCCAGTCGGCTGCCCGGGTGATGCCCACCCGGGGCGAGCGGCCCACCCGCTCGCCGTCCCGCAGGGCCCCCTGGGCCACGTACAGGGGCGGCGCGGTCATGTCCTGACCGTTGTGGCGGCCCGAGATGCCCAGGGCCTGGGTCAGCTTGCCGGGCCCGCTGCAGAGGTCGGTGAGCCGCTCCACCCCCCGCCGCCTGCGCATGAGGTCGACCCCCGCCACGGGCTCAAGCGCCCGGATGAGGACGGCCCCGGCCACTCCCTCGTGCTCGGTGACCACGTTGATGCAGAAGTGGTTGCCGTAGGTGAAGTAGACGTAGGCGTGGCCAGGGGGTCCCCACATGACCAGGCTGCGCCTCGTGCGGCGGTAAGCGTGGCTGGCCGGGTCGCTGGGGCCCAGGTAGGCCTCGGCCTCCACGATGCGCCCGGCCGCGACCCCCTCAGGCGACTCGTGCACCAGCACCTGCCCCAGCAGGGCGCGGGCCACCACCAGGGTGGGGCGCGCGAAGAAGTCCCGAGGCAGGGGGGCGAACGCCGCCGGCTCCGGCACCGCCGTCCCGCTCATGGAACGCGTTGACAGCCGCAGATCCCCCGGGTATGCTCGCATCGGTCGGGGTCGTGACTCTGGCATGGAGGGGGCGCCGCTTCCGTGCAACGCGTCATCGCCTTCGTCGCGCTGGTCGGGGCTGTCGCACTGGTCACGTGGCTGACCGGCTTCACCCCTGCCCAGATCCTGTCGGTGACCGTCTTTTCGGCCTTCATCGTCGGCACCCTCTTGTACTGGCCCTTCCGGCTCGCCTTCGCCCTGCTGGGGGTGGCCATCCTGCTGGCCGCCCGGCTGGTGGACATCCCGCACCTGGTGGAGTTCGCGAGCCTGGACGTCATCCTCTTCCTCATCGGCATGATGATCGTTATCGGCTTCCTGGAGGAGCGCCACTTCTTCGAGGCGGTGGTGGAGAGGGCGCTGCCGTACGTGGGAGGCTCCGCGTACACCCTGCTGGGGGCCGTTATGCTGATGGCCTTCGTCTCCGCGGCCCTGGTGGACGAGGTGACCTCCATCCTCTTCATGTCGGCCATCGTCCTGCGCATCGCCCGCCGCTTCCAGCTCAACCCCGTGCCCTACCTCATCATGACCGTCTTCGCCACCAACATCGGCAGCGCGGCCACCGTGGTGGGCAACCCCATCGGGGTGCTCATCGCCCTGCGGGCGGGCCTCTCCTTCCCCGACTTCCTGCGCTGGGCCACCCCCATCGCGCTGGCCGCCCTGGTCGTGACCGTGCTCCTCAGCTTCCTGTACTACCGCCGGCCCATCGCCCAGCTGCAGCGAGCCGTGCGGTCCGCGGGCACCGTCAGCGTGCCGCATGACGTGGGGGCGCAGGAGACGGCGGCCGCCGGTGCGCAGGCCCAGGCCGATCCGGTCGGTCGCGAAGACGCTCGGCCCAGCCTCGTCTTCCCGGGGCTTCTCTTCCTGGGGACCGTGGCCGGGCTGGTGCTGCACAAGCAGATCGAGCACTGGATGCACCTGGAGAGCAACACCATGCTGGTGGGGGTGGCCCTGGCGGCGGCCGGCATCGTGCTCTTCGTGGAGCGCCAGCGGGCCCGGGAGCTGGTGGAGCGGCGGGTGGACTGGTGGACCCTGGCCTTCTTCCTGCTCCTGTTCGCCTCGGCGGGCACCCTGCGCTACGTGGGCGTGACGGAGCACATCGCCCGGGGCATGGTGGCGGCCACGGGCGGGTCGGTCCCCAAGCTGCTGGTGGCCATCACGTGGAGCATCGGCGCCCTCACCGCGGTCATGGACAACGTCCTGGCCGTGGCCAGCTTCATCCCCATCGTGGGCGACCTGGCCGCGCAGGGGATCCCGGTGCAGCCCCTGTGGTGGGGCATGCTCTTCGGCGGCACCATCCTGGGCAATCTGACCCTCATCGGCAGCACGGCCAACATCGTGGTGCTGGGCCTGCTGGAGCGCCAGGAGCGGCGCGCCGTCGGGTTCATGGAGTGGTTCTGGCCGGGCGCGCTGACGGCCATCCCGTCGCTGGTCCTGGCCACCCTGCTGCTCTACCTGCAGCTGCCGCTGCTGGTGGGCTGAGGCCC
>DATCKV010000238.1:0-7722 GCA_036564285.1 Limnochordales bacterium | reverse complement strand
GTGCTGATGGCGGCCAAGGCCACGCTCCGCAACGCTCGCCCGGTGGTCCTGGCCATTTCCACCAACGACGCGCTGGGGGCCAACGCGAAAAACCTGGGCCTGTTACTCAACACGAAGCACATCTACATGGTACCCTTCGGTCAGGACAATCCGGAGGCGAAGCCGACGTCCATGGTCGCCGACTTCGATCTCATCGTGCCCACGCTGGAAGCCGCCCTGGAGGGCCGCCAGCTCCAGCCGATGATCGTCGAACGGGCTCGGCGCCAGGTGCGTTGAGGTCGCTGCGCCTTCACCAGGGGGTCGGAGCAGGGTGCGAGCGGGCTTGAGGGTGGGTGTGGTGGGCGCGACCGGCGCCGTGGGGCAGGAGTTCCTGCGGATCCTGGAGGAGCGGCGCTGGCCCCTGGCGGAGCTGCGCCTGATGGCGTCGCCGGCTTCGGCGGGCCGCCGGCTGCCCTTCCGGGGCGAGATGCTGGCGGTGCAGGCGGCTGAACCCCGGGCCTTCCAGGGGCTGGACCTGGTCTTCTTCTCCGCGGGCGCCTCGGTGAGCCGGGAGCTGGCGCCGGAGGCGGTGCGGCGGGGGGCCCTGGTCATCGACAACTCCAGCGCCTTCCGCATGGACCCGGAGGTGCCCCTGGTGGTGCCCGAGGTCAACCTGGACGACGCCCGGGCGCACCGGGGCATCATCGCCAACCCCAACTGCAGCACCATCATCATGGCGGTGCCGCTGTGGCCCCTGCACCGGGCCGCCCGCATCCGCCGGGTGGTGGTCTCCACCTACCAGGCCGTCTCGGGCGCGGGAGCCCGGGCCATGGCCGAGCTGCTGGCCGAGGTGGACGCGGAGCGGCGGGGCGAGCCCTACGAGCCTGCCATCCTGCCGTACGCCGCGGGGCGCCGGCACTACCCCATCGCCTTCAACGTCATCCCCCAGGTGGATCGGTTCGACGAAGGAGGCTACACCAAAGAGGAGTGGAAGATGGTACACGAGACCCGCAAGATCTTCCACGAGCCGGAGCTGGCCGTCACCGCCACCACCGTGCGGGTGCCAGTGCTGCGCTGCCACAGCGAGTCCGTCAACGTGGAGTTCGAGCGGCCCGTGGAGCCCGACGAGGCCCGGGCCCTCCTGCGCCGCGCGCCGGGGGTCGAGGTGCTGGACGACCCGGAGGAGCAGCTGTACCCCATGCCGAGGGAGTGGTCCGGTCGGGACCCCGTCGCGGTGGGGCGGATCCGGGCCGACAGCTCCCGCCCCGGGGCCCTCAACCTCTGGGTGGTCGGGGACCAGATCCGCAAGGGCGCGGCGCTCAACGCCGTGCAGATCGCCGAAGCGCTGCTGGAATGAGGCGGGCCCGGCCCGAGCCGGGCCCCACGCAGAAAGGCAGGCGTCGTGGCGCGTGCGCATCGTGGTGCAGAAGTTCGGCGGCACCTCGGTGGCCACCGAGGAGCGGCGCCGGCAGGTGGCGGCGCACATCCGCCGGGCCCGGGAGGAGGGGCACGCGGTGGTGGCCGTGGTCTCGGCCATGGGCCGCCGGGGCGACCCGTACGCCACCGACACCCTGCTGGATCTGCTGGCCCGGGAGGCGGGGGGCGCCGAGCCGGACCCCCGGGAGCGGGACCAGCTCCTCTGCTGCGGGGAGATCGTGGCCTCGGCGGTGATGGCCCAGACCCTGCTGCGGGAGGGGCTGCCGGCCGTCTCCCTGACGGGGGCCCAGGCGGGCATCGTCACCGACGGCCGCTACGGCGAGGCCCGCATCGTCCAGATCCGCACCGACGCCATCCACCGGCTGCTCTCGGCCGGGCGCATCCCGGTGGTGGCCGGCTTCCAGGGGGTGAGCGAGGACGGGGAGATGACCACCCTGGGCCGCGGCGGCAGCGACACGACGGCCGCCGCGTTGGGGGTGGCGCTGGGGGCGGACCTCATCGAGATCTACACCGACGTCGACGGCCTGAAGGCCGCCGACCCCCGCGTGGTGCCCGAGGCCCCCACCCTGCCGGGGGTCACCTACCGGGAGGCGGCGGAGCTGGCCCACCTGGGTGCCCGGGTCATCCACCCCCGGGCGGTGGAGATCGCCATGGAGGGCCACGTGCCCATCCGCATCCGCCGCACCGGCTCCGACGACCCCGGCACCCTGGTGTGGGATCGGCCCGCGGGCGGGCGCATCGAGATCCGGTCGGACCGGCCGGTGGTGGGCATCGCGCACGTGGCCCCTCTCACCCAGGTGGTGGTGACGGGCCGCCGCGACTTCAACGAGGGCTCCCTCAACGCCCGGCTGCTGGAGGCGGTGGCCCGCCGCGGCGTCAGCATCGACCTCATCCTGGTGAGCCCGCACCAGCTGATGTTCACCGTGCCGGAGGCCGCCGGCCCGGTGGTGCAGGAGGCGCTGTCGGAGTTCGACGTGGAGGTGGCCCTGACGGGGCGGCTGGCCAAGGTCTCCGTGGTGGGGGCCGGGATGCACGGGGTGCCCGGCGTGATGGCGCGCATCGCCCGCGCGCTGACGGGGGCGGGCGTCGAGATCCTGCAGACCTCCGACTCCCACGCCAGCATCTCGTGCCTGGTGGATGCCGATCGGCTGGCGGACGCCATCCGATCGCTGTTCCAGGAGTTCGACCTGGGAAAGGGGAGGTAGCCGAGGATGGGCCAGCAGCTGGGGCGCCTGTTGACCGCGATGGTGACGCCCATGCGGCCGGACGGCAGCGTGGACTACGCCGCCGCGGCCGAGCTGGCGGTGCGCCTGGTGGACTCGGGCTCCGACGGGGTCGTGGTCTGCGGCACCACCGGCGAGTCGCCGACGCTGACCGACGAGGAGAAGGCGGGGCTCTTCAAGGCGGTGGTGGAGGCGGTGGGGGGCCGCGCCACGGTGGTGGCCGGCACGGGCACCTACGACACCCAGCACTCCATCGAGCTGACCCGCCGGGCCGAGAAGGCGGGGGTGGACGCGGTGCTGGCGGTGGTGCCCTACTACAACCGGCCGCCGCAGGAGGGCCTCTACCGCCACTTCGAGGCCATCGCCAGGGCGACGAGCCTGCCCGTGATCCTGTACAATATCCCGGGCCGCACCGGCCAGCACCTGTCGGCCGAGACGACGGCGCGGCTGGCGGCCATCGACAACATCGTGGGGCTCAAGGACTCGACGGGTCAGCTCGACCACGTCTCCCAGGTCCGGCGGCTGACGCCGCCCGACTTCCTCATCTACAGCGGCGACGACAGCCTGACCCTGCCCATCCTGGCGGTGGGGGGCACGGGGGTCATCAGCGTCGCCTCCCACCTGGTGGGGCGGCGCATCCGCGACATGATCGAGGCCTTCCTGGCGGGCAACGTGGAGCGGGCGCGGCAGATCCACCTGGAGATGTTCGGCCTCTTCAAGGCCCTCTTCGTCACCACCAACCCCATCCCGGTCAAGAAGGCGCTGAAGCTGGCCGGCATCGACGTGGGGCCGGTGCGGCCGCCCCTGGTGGAGGCGTCGGAGGCGGAGACCCGGGTCATCCGGGAGGCCATGGTGGAGCTGGGCCTGGTGGCCTGAGGTCATCGAGACGGAGGTGTCGTGCGGAGGCATGGGTTCGGGTGGCCCGGCCGTCCAGCTCATCTTCCTGGGCGGGCTGGGCGAGATCGGCAAGAACATGCTGCTCCTCGAGACGGAGAAGGAGATCCTGGTCGTCGACGCCGGGGTGATGTTCCCCGAGGAGGAGATGCTGGGGATCGATCTCGTGATCCCCGACATGAGCTACCTCTTCGAGCGCCGCCAGAAGGTGCGGGCGGTCCTGCTCACCCACGGGCACGAGGATCACATCGGGGCCCTTCCCTACCTGCTGCGGGAGCTGCGGGTGCCCGTCTACGGCACCCGGCTGACCCTGGGGCTGGTGCGGGCGAGGCTGGCGGAGCACCGCCTCGACTTCGACCCGTTGCTGGTGGAGGTGAAGCCGGGCGAGCGCCACCGGCCCGGGAGCTTCGACGTGGAGTTCATCCACCTCAACCACTCCATCCCGGGGGCCGTCGCCATCGCCGCGCACACCCCGGCGGGCATCGTGCTGCACGTCACGGACTTCAAGTTCGACCAGACCCCCATCGACGGCCGGCCGGCCGACTACCACCGGCTGGCGGAGCTGGGCAAGCAGGGGGTGGCCGTGCTGCTGGCCGACAGCACCAACGCCGAGCGGCCGGGCTGGACCCCCTCGGAGCGCACGGTGGGGCAGGCCCTGCTGGAGGTCTTCCGGCGGGCGCCGGGGCGGGTGCTGCTGGCCACCTTCGCCACCAACGTGCACCGCATTCAGCAGGCCATCGACGCGGCGGTGGCCACGGGGCGCAGGGTGGCCGTGGTGGGCCGCAGCATGGAGAACGTGGTGGGCATCGCCCAGGAGCTGGACTACCTGCACATCCCGCCGGGCACCCTCATCGGCGTCGAGGAGATCGGCCGGCACCCCGCGGACCGACTAGTCATCCTGACCACCGGCAGCCAGGGCGAGCCCATGTCGGCCCTCTCCCGCATGGCGTCGGGAGACCACCGGCAGGTCTCCATCGTGCCGGGCGACACGGTTGTCATCTCGGCCCACCCCATCCCGGGCAACGAGCGGCTGGTGGGGCGCACCATCAACCTCCTCTTCAAGCTGGGAGCCAACGTCATCTACGAGCCGTACGAGGCCATCCACGCCTCAGGCCACGCCAGCCAGGAGGAGCTGAAGCTCCTGCTGAACCTGGTGCGGCCCCGCTACTTCGTGCCCGTGCACGGGGAGTACCGGATGCTGGTGCAGCACGCCCGGCTGGCCCGGGAGGTGGGCCTCCCCGCGGACCGGGTGCTGGTGGTGGAGAACGGCGACGTGCTGGAGCTGACGCCCCAGCGGCTGGCGCGGCGGGGCAGCGTGCCGGCGGGCCAGGTCTTCGTGGACGGCCTCAGCGTCGGCGACGTGGGGAGCATCGTGCTGAGAGACCGGCGCCAGCTGGCCCAGGACGGCATCCTGGTGGTGGTGGCCACGGTGGATGCCCGCTCGGGGGAGCTGGTGGCCGGCCCCGAGCTGGTCTCCCGGGGCTTCGTCTACGCCCGGGAGTCGGAGGCCCTGCTGGAGGAGGCCCGGCAGCACGCCCGGGCCGCCCTGCTGGAGGTGCTCCACCGGGACGGCACCGAGTGGGGCGCGATGAAGGCCCGGGTCAAGGAATCCCTGGGCCAGTTCGTCTACGAGCGGCTGAAGCGGCGCCCCATGATCCTGCCCATCATCGTCGAGGTGTGACGGCCGGGGCGCATACTACCTCCTGCCGCCCGGGCACGGGCGCGCAGGAGGGGCAGCCGAGATGGAGTGGACGGGGCGCTGGCCGGCGGCCGCAGGGGGCCAGCCACCACAGACCGGGGGCGACGGGGAGACGCCCGGCGGGCAGGCGGCCCCGCCGGCGCCGCCGGGGCCCCTGGAGTACCTGCGGCAGCTGGGCCAGCTGGCCCCGGTGCCCTCAGGGGAGCAGGGCCTGCACGTGCTGCCCATCGTGGGCCAGATCGAGGGGCACGTGAGCCTGCCTCCCAAGAACAAGGCCACCCGCTACGAGCACGTCATCCCCCAGCTGGTGGCGGTGGAGCAGAGCCCCCGGGTGCAGGGGCTGCTCATCGTCCTCAACACCGTAGGCGGCGACATCGAGGCCGGGCTGGCCATCGCGGAGATGGTGCGCACCCTCTCCAAACCCTCGGTCTCCGTGGTGCTGGGGGGTGGCCACTCCATCGGCATCCCCATCGCGGTGGCCGCGCGGCACAGCTTCATCGCGGAGACCGCCACCATCACCATCCACCCGGTCCGCCTCTCGGGGGTGCTGGTGGGCATGCCCCAGGCCTACGAGTACCTGGACAAGATGCAGGACCGCATCATCCGGTTCATCGTCGACAACTCCCGCATCAGCGAGGCCAAGCTGCGGGAGCTGATGTTCCGCACCGGCGACCTGGTGCGGGACGTGGGGACGGTGCTGGTGGGCCGGGAGGCCGTCAACGTGGGCCTCATCGACGAGGTGGGCGGACTCTCCCACGCCGTCAGCAAGCTGAAGGAGCTGGTGGAGCGGGCCCGGCGTCCGGCGGCGGCGGAGGCGCCGGGGCCGTGATTGGGCCGTGATCTGGTGGAGCGTCCTGCCGCCGCCCGAGCCGGCAGGGCCGAACCCCCACGCCCCGGGGGCCCGGGCTTCGCGGCCGGTCCGCCTCGCGCTGGGGCAGCGGGGCGGGGTGCCCGTCTGGGTGGAGTGCCGGGCGGAGCCCGACGGGCGGCTGGTGGTGGAGCGGCTCATCGCCACGGACCCGGAGCTGTACCTGTGGCCGGCGCTGCAGCCGGGCGCCCCGCTGCCGCCCCGCTGAGGGCGCCGCAGGGGGCGCATCGTGAAGGCGTTCACGAGATCGGGTATAATGGCGCCGGGCAGGTGGAAGCGTGCGGGTCTGGGACCGCCTGGAGGTGCGCCTGCTGGGCAGCGTCGCCGCGGTCTCGCTGGCCATGAGCCTGGCCAGCTTCGGGTGGGACGCATACCGCCAGCGCCTGCAGGCCGAGCAGACCCTCACGGACCGGGCCCGGGCTGTCGCCAAGCAGTTCCTGGCCGTGCGCTCCTTCGTGGCCCAGGCCGAGAGCGAGCGGGCCCGGGCTGAGCCCGGCAGCTTCCACCACCTGGACCCCGTGGCGGTGGCCCGGGTGGTGGGGGAGATCTTCGGGGCCGGGTCCGAGGCCCGGGTGCGGGAGGTGTGGGTGGGTGCGGCGTCGCCCCAGCACCGCCCGGACCCCGTGGAGCAGGCGGCCCTGGACCGCTTCGAGGCAGACCCGGCCGTCACCGAGTTCGCGGTGGTGGCCGACGACGGCGGGGCGGCGGGCTCCTCGGGCCGGCTCTTCCGGTACGTGGCGCCCATCCACCTGGAGGCCGAGTGCCTGCGCTGCCATCAGCAGGGGAGCCTCACCGGGCGGCAGGCGTCGGCGCCGCCGGCGGTGGGGGACCTGATGGGCGCCATCAGCATCGCGGTGCCCATCGACTCCTTCGAGGCCGGGGTCGCGGCGGCCATCCGGGACCGGCTGCGCTTCACCCTCTACCTGACGGGCATCTCCCTGGCCGTCATGGCCGTGCTGCTGCGCCGCCAGGTGACGGGGCCGCTGGGGGAGCTGACGGCCATGGCCGCCCGCTTCGCCACGGGGGACCTGCGCCCGGCGCCGGTGCCCCGGGGCGCGGTGGGGGAGACGGCCATGCTGGCCTCGGTGCTCAACGACATGGCGGCCGCGCTGCGAGAGCTCTACGCCGATCTGGAGTCCAAGGTGGAGGAGCGCACCCGGCGCCTGCAGGAGGCCAACGCGATCTTGAGGCAGAAGCAGGCGGAGCTGGAGCGGGCCCAGCAGCTGCAGTCGGAGTTCTTGGCCACCGTCTCCCACGAGCTGCGCACGCCCCTCACCTCCATCCTGGCCTTCACCGAGCTGCTGCTGGAGGAGGAGCCCGTGGCTCAAAACGCGGCGCTGCGGGAGTACCTGACGGACATCCGGGAGTGCGCCCAGCGGCTGTACGGGCAGATCAACGATCTGCTGGACCTGGCCCGCATCGAGGCGGGGCGGATGCAGCTGCAGCGCCAGGTCTTCGACGTGCGCGAGGCGGTGGAGGCGTGCCTGCGGCGCATCGAGCCCCTGGCGGCCCGCAAGGGGCTGCAGGTGGTGCGGCCGGAGCCGGGGGAGCCCGTGCGGGTCGAGGCGGACCGGGGTCGGGTGGAGCAGGTGCTGATGAACCTCCTCTCCAACGCCGTCAAG
>DATCKV010000237.1:0-2480 GCA_036564285.1 Limnochordales bacterium | reverse complement strand
ACGGCGCTGCGCTGCAGCCGCTCGCCCACGCCGCTGAGGGCGTCGACTCCCATGCGGGCCGCCTCCACCACCTGGGGGGCGGCCTCCAGAGCCCCCCGATATCGGGGCGCGGCGAAGGCGTCCAGGTCGTACCGCCAGGCCACGCCGGCGCCGGCTGCCGCCAGCATGAGAGCCGCCCCCGCCCCTGCGGCCGCCAGCCGCCCCGGCTCGCGCACGCCGGCCAGGTAGAGCGCCGCCGCCCCGCCCAGGCCCGCCAGCGCCGCCTGGCGTGCCGCGAAGCGCAGCACGGCACCCCTCAGGAAGCGCTGAAGCCGGGTCTGCAGCGCCAGCAGGCTCTCCCGGGTAGGATTCTCGGCGAGGGCCTGGAGGGAGACCGCCTCGATCCGATCCAGGCGCACGCGCAGCTCGACGGGGAGGCGGTGGGTGGCGGCCTCCACCTCCCCCAGGGGCGGCAGCTCCAGGACGGTGCGCCCCGAGCCGACCGGTACTCGCACCGACAGCGTGAGGCTCACGCCGCCCGGGTCGGCGTAGCGGGCGGGCGCGCCGTTGACCGCCAGCAGCGCGCCCAGGGCGGCGGCTGCCACCGGCCGCAGCCGCCGCCAGAGAGCCCGGGCCGCCTCAGCCGGCCTCAACCAGGCATCGCCTCAGTAGGGCCAGGGCCGCCGTGGCAGCCCGGGCCTTGACGTGGAGCCGGTCGCCGCCGAAGCGGTGCTGCTCCGCCACGGTGCGCCCCGGGCACGCCACCGCCACGTAGACCAGCCCCACGGGCTTCTCCGGCGTGCCGCCGCCCGGGCCGGCGATGCCGGTGGTGGCCAGGCCCACGTCGGCCCCCGACAGGCGGCGCACCCCCTCGGCCATGGCCCGGGCGCACGCCTCGCTCACGGCCCCGTGCTGCCTGAGGAGCTCGCCGTCGACGCCCAGGCGGCGCTCCTTGGCCTCGTTGGCGTACGCCACCACGTCCTCCACCAGCACCGCCGAGGCGCCCGGCACGTTGGTGAGCCGGTCGCCCACCAGCCCGCCGGTGCACGACTCGGCCACCGCGAGCCGCCAGCCCCGGCGCTCCAGCTCCCGCAGCACCACCGACTCCAGGGTGTCGCCGTCGAAGCCGTAGCAGAAGCGGCCCACCCGCTCCAGCACCGCCTGCTCCACCGGCGCGACCATGGCCTCGGCCGCGGCGCGGTCCGGCGCCCGGGCCGTGATGCGCAGGCTCACCTCCCCCGTCCCGGCGTAGGTGGCCAGGGTCGGGTTGGTGCGGCCGTGCAGCAGGTCCAGCAGCGCCCGCTCCAGGTCCGACTCGCCGATCCCCACGAAGCGCAGCACCCGGGAGTGGATGACGCCCGCCTGCCCCCGCTCCCGGGCCCACTCGGCCAGGTAGGGTGCCACCCAGCTCTCCACCATGGCCCGCAGCTCCCCCGGCACCCCCGGCAGGGCCACCACAGCCCGGCCGGCTCCCTCCCAGGCGAAGCCGGGGGCCGTGCCGACCGGGTTGGGGATGACCCGGGCGCCCCGGGGCACCAGGGCCTGGCGCCGCTGCGCGGGCAGCAGGGGCCGGCCGACCCGCTGCAGGTAGGCCTGCAGCTGGGCCAGGGCCTCGGCCGACTCCTCCAGGGGCGCCCCCACGGCGGCGGCCACCACCTCCCGGGTCACGTCGTCCTCGGTGGGCCCCAGGCCGCCCGAGACGATGACCACGTCGCTGCGCTCCAGGGCCAGGGAGAGGGCCATGACGGCCCGCCGGTGGTTGTCGCCCACCGTCTGGCGGAAGTAGGCGTCGTAGCCCAGCTCGCTCAGCTTGCGGGCCAGGTAGGCCGCGTTGGTGTCCACGATCTGGCCCAGCAACAGCTCGGTCCCGATGGTGAGGATCTCGGCGCGCATGCCGCCCCCCCGCCCCCTCTCTGCCGCCGCGGCGCCGCCGGGGCAGTCGGCCCGGCTTCCGGCCCTCAGGCGGGCTGGGCCAGGGCCTCCTGCAGCCACGCCCGCAGCTGGCTCCCGCTGAGTCGCTCCATCTCGGCCAGCACCGACGCCGCCCGGGCCAGCACCGCCCGGTGGCGCCCCAGCAGCTCCCGCACCCGCCGCTCCTGCGCCGCCAGGATGCCCGCCACGGCCTCGTGCAGCAGCCGGGACGGCAGGTGCTCCCGGGAGACCACGCCCAGCGGCGACATGCCCGCGTACACCATCTGCCGCGCCAGCTCCGCCGCCTTCTCGAAGTCGCTGGTGGCGCCGGTGCTGCGGCCCCCCAGCTCCAGGTCCTCGGCCACCGCCCCGCCCAGGGCCACCGCGATCTGGTCCTCCAGCTGCCGGGCGGTGTAGAGGTAGCGGTCCTCGGCCTCGGCCTGGCGCACGTAGCCCAGGGCCTGCCCCCGGGAGGTGACCGTCACCTGCGCCACCGAGCCGGGCCGCAGCATCTCCGCCACCAGCGCGTGCCCCGCCTCGTGCACGGCGATGCGCCGCATCTCCTCGGGCGACGGCCGCCGGTCCAGGCG
>DATCKV010000236.1:0-3095 GCA_036564285.1 Limnochordales bacterium | reverse complement strand
TGCCGGGCACGGTGGAGGAGTACCTGATGGAGCTCATCTACGAGAAGCTGGGCATGTTTCGGGAGGTCATCGGCGACCTGGACCAGGTGGTGGCGGCGCTGCCGGGCGGGCTGGCGGGGCAGGTGCGCGAGAGCGTGCTGGCCGAGCCCGACGACGCGGCCCTGCGCCGGCGGCTGGAGGCGGTGGGGGCCTTCGTGGAGCGGCAGTGGCGGCGATGGCAGCAGGCCCGGCACCTGACGGCGGCGGCGCTGGACCTGGCCGAGGCGGCGCCGGGGGCCGAGGCGCGGCCCCTGGCGGGTTGGGGGTGACGGGGCCGCCGCCCCAGGAACCGCTGCCGCAGCTGGTGCGGCGGGCGCTGGAGGCGCTGGGGTACCGGGTGGCCTTCGTGGCTCCTGAGCTCCTTAGGGCGGAGCCGGCCGGCGGAAGCGCCGAAGCCCGCGGCCAGGTCCGGCTGGTGGCCTGCAACCCGGTGTGGCTGGCCCGGGCGCCGGGGGTGCTGCTGGCGGCGCCGGGAAGCGACGGCGCCCGGAGGCTGTGGCAGGCGGTGGCCGAGCGCGGCCGCACGGCCGTCTGGTGGGGGGCGCGGCCCGGGCAGACGGGACTGCTGCGCCGGGCCTTGTGGTTTCGGTTCCTGCTGGAAGTGTCAGGCTTCGCCCTGCCGGAGGGCAGCCGGCGCTCGGTCATCGACGTGCTGGCCGAGGGGGAGCCGGAGCGGGCCCGGCTGCTGGCGCCCGAAGAGGCGGCGGGCTGGGCCGTCCCGGCCGGGCCCTGGGTCAGGCCGGCCGGGCCCGGGGGGCTGGGATGGGTGTCGGGCTACGAGGTGCGCCGCCTGGGGCGCCTGGCCGCCCGCCGGGCGGTGGAGGCGGCCCGGGAGCGGGTGAAGGCGGTGCGGGAGACGCTGCGCCCCGTGGAGCAGGCCGAGCGCCAGCGCCTGGCGCGCTATTTCGACGAGCGGCAGGCCGAGGAGACGGCCGTCCTGGCGCGCCTGATGCACCGGGCCGTGGCGGCCGGGCTGTACGCCCGGCTGGCGGCCGAGGCGGACCTGGCCCGGGATCTGCAGGCGCGGGCGGGCCGCCTGGCCCGGATGGCTCGGCTGGAGCAGGAGGCCTGCGCGGCCCGCCTGGAGGCGCTGGAGCGGGAGCGGGCGGCCGCGCTGGCCGAGGTGGAGGACCGCTTCCGGCTGGCGGCGCGCCTCGAGCCGGCCGGCCTCGCGGTGGTCTGGCTCCCTGCCGGCTGAGAGGCGCCGGGGCAGGCGCAGGAGGCGGGGGCGCCGGCCGGGAAAGAGTCTGCTCGCCATGGACGTCCGGGCATGGGTCGAGCGCCTCACCCAGGACCCCCAGTACCGCACCCGGGTGCAGGCCTTCCGGTGGTTTCCTGCCCAGGAGGCCCGCTACGCGGACCTCTCCCCTCCGCCTCCTGCGCCGCTGGCCCGGGCCCTGGCCCGGCGGGGCATCCAGCGCCTCTACACCCACCAGGCCGCCGCCATCGCCCACGCCCGGGCCGGGCGCCACGTGGCGGTGGTGACCGGAACGGCCAGCGGCAAGAGCCTGGCCTACCACATCCCGGCCCTGGAGGCGCTGCTGCTGGACCCCTCAGCCACCGTGCTGTACCTGTACCCCACCAAGGCCCTGGCGCAGGACCAGCTGCGCTTCCTGCTGGAACTGTGCCGGGGCGAGGGCGGGGAGGAGGACCCCTGGCGGCTGGTGCCGGGCACGTACGACGGCGACACCCCTCCGGACCGGCGGCGGCGCCTGCGCCAGGCGTCGCGCCTGCTGCTCACCAACCCCGACATGCTGCACTCAGGCCTGCTGGGCCATCACGTGGCGTGGGGGCGGTTCTGGCGGGGGCTGCGCTACGTGGTCATCGACGAGATGCACGTCTACCGCGGCCTCTTCGGCTCCCACGTGGCCAACGTGCTGCGGCGGCTGCGCCGCATCGCCCGCCAGTGGGGGCGCTCGCCCACCTTCATCCTGGCCTCGGCCACCATCCACAACCCCCGGGAGATGGCGCAGTGGCTGACGGGGGAGCCGGTGGAGGTGGTGGACGAGGACGGCGCGCCCCGCCCCGAGCGGTGTCTCGTGCTGTGGAACCCGCCCCGGGTCGGCCACCCGCCCGCCCGGCGTTCGGCCAACCTCGAGGCGGCCGACCTCATGGCGGAGCTGGTGGCCGGCGACGTGCCCACCATCGCCTTCGGGCGAGCCCGGGTGGTGGCCGAGCTGCTCTATCGCTACACCCGGGAGCGCCTGGAGCGCATCGCGCCCTCTCTGGCCGGGCGCATCGCCCCCTATCGGGGCGGCTACCTGCCCGAGGAGCGGCGCCTCATCGAACGGCGGCTCTTCGAGGGCGAGCTGGTGGGGGTGTGCAGCACCAGCGCCCTGGAGCTGGGCATCGACGTGGGTCAGCTGGGGGCGGCGCTGCTGGTGGGCTACCCGGGGTCGGTGGCGTCGCTGTGGCAGCAGGCGGGGCGGGCGGGGCGCAAGGAAGGCCCGGGGCTGGCCGTGCTGGTGGCCCACGACACCCCCGTGGACCAGTACCTGATGCAGCACCCTGACTACCTCTTCTCCCGCAGCCCCGAGCCGGGCGTGCTCAACCCCGACAACCCCCAGGTGGTGCTGGGCCATTTGCGGGCCGCCGTCTACGAGCTGCCCCTACGGCCGGAGGAGCTGGAGCTCCTCGGGCCGTGGGCTGCCGCCTTGATGCGGCTGCTGGTGGAGGCCGGGGAGGTGTGGTGGGACGGCGCCTACTGGCGCTGGAAGGGCGCCTCGTACCCGGCCGGGCAGTTCGGGCTGCGCACGGCGTCGGAGGCCACCTACGCCATCATGGACATGGAGACGGGGCGGGTCATCGGCACCCTGGACGAGGCCAGCGCCTTCTTCCAGCTGCACCCCCAGGCCGTCTACCTGCACGGAGGCGAGACTTACCTGGTGCACCGGCTGGACCTGCAGGGGCGGGTCGCCTGGGTGCGCCGGGAGCCCCTGGACTACTTCACCCAGGCGGTGGCCGAGCAGCGGGTGCGCATGGTGGAGGACCCGGCGGCGCCGGCGCTGGAGCGGCAGGTACCGGGGGCCGCCGCGCGCTTCGGCGACGCGGTGGTG
>DATCKV010000235.1:0-4592 GCA_036564285.1 Limnochordales bacterium | reverse complement strand
GGCCTTCCGCTGGCGGCGCTTCCCCGACGGCACCTACGGCATCGACCGGCTGGCCGGCACCGACGCGCTGCGCACCCTGGTGGACCAGGGCGCGCCGCTGGAGGTCCTGCTGGCCCGCATGAGCCGGGGGGCGGAGGCGTTCCAGAGGGAGCGAGCGCCCTACCTTCTCTACGACTGAACGCTGGGGACGGCTGCGCCCCGGCTGCACCTCGTCCCAGGTGCAAGGCGGGGGCGGGTCGGCTCTCGTCCCAGGGGGTCGGGACGATTGCCGTCCCCCAGGGATGACAAGTGTCCCTGTCGCCCCGTGACGCTCTTCCGTAGCCCGCGTCAGGGTGCTGCTCCAGAATGGGGCGGGGGAGGTTTGTGAACGTGACCACGACCACGACCGCCCCGACGGGTCCCAACGCAGCCGGCGCGGGCCGGCCCTTGCTGTGGCGCCGCAGCGCGCCCGACCGGCCCAGCATCATCCCCCTGCTCCAGGCCATCCAGGAAGAGGTCGGCTACCTGCCCCGCGAGCGGGTGGTGCAGGCAGCGGCCGCCTGCGGCATGGGGGTCACCCAGGCCTACGCCGTGGCCAGCTTCTACAACTTCTTCCGCCTGACGCCCCCTGGGCGACACACCATCCGCATCTGCCGCGGCACGGCCTGCCACGTGCGGGGCTCGGCGGCCCTGCTGGAGCACGTGCAGCAGATGCTGGGCGTAAGGGACGGCGGCACCACCGACGACGGGGAGTTCTCCCTGGAGACGGTGGCGTGCCTGGGCTGCTGCAGCCGGGCCCCGGTGGTGGTGCTGGACGGTGCCATCCACGGCCGGGTCGGCCGGGCCGAGCTGACCCGGCTCATCCGCCGGGTGCGAGAGTCCGAGGGCGTGCGACAGGAGGCGCTGCGTGAGCGAACCGGTCGTTGAGCTTCGGGTCGGCGCCGGCAGCTGCGGCCTGGCGGCCGGGGCCGGCGCGGTGATGGAGGCCCTGCGGGGGGCCCTGAGCCAGGCGGGCGTGCGCGCCGTCGTGCGGCCGGTGGGGTGCATCGGCCTGTGCGAGCGGGAGGTGCTGGTGGACGTCCGCCTGCCGGGCCGCCCGGCCCTCACCTTCGGCCCCGTGACCCCGGCCGCCGCCGCTCGCCTCGTCTCCCAGTACGTGGTGGGGGGCGTGGTGCCCGAGGACCTGCTGGTGGGCGTCGCGCTGGGCGAGCCTGACGGCGACGTGGTGGCGCCGGTGGGCCGCGACGGCCGGGCCGGGGCGGCGGCTGCCCCTCCGGGCGAAGAGGAGGGCCCCAGGCTGACCCGGCTTCCCCGGGTGGACGAGCTGCCCCTGATGCGCCGGCAGCGCCGCATCGTGCTGGCCAACTGCGGGCGCATCGACCCGGGCGACATCCACGAGTACATCGCCGCCGGCGGCTACCGCGCCCTGGAGCGGGCCATCCGCTCCATGACCCCCGGGCAGGTCATCGACGAAATCGAGCGGGCCGGGCTGAGAGGCCGGGGCGGAGCCGGCTTCCCCACGGGCCGCAAGTGGCGGCTCGCGTCGCAGCAGCCCGATGAAGTGCGCTACGTTGTCTGCAACGCCGACGAGGGCGACCCCGGCGCCTTCATGGACCGCAGCGTCCTGGAGGGCGATCCCCACCGGGTGCTGGAGGGGATGGCCCTGGCCGCCTACGCCATCGGCGCCAGCCGGGGGTTCATCTACGTCCGGGCGGAGTACCCCCTGGCCATCGAGCGCCTGCGCCGCGCCATCCTCCAGGCCGAGGAGCACGACCTGCTGGGGCGGCGCATCCTGGGCAGCGACTTCACCTTCACGGTGGAGCTGCGCATCGGCGCCGGCGCCTTCGTCTGCGGCGAGGAGACGGCCCTCATCGCCTCGGTGGAGGGCGGCCGCGGCATGCCCCGCCCCCGTCCGCCCTACCCGGTGACCGCGGGGCTGTGGCGCCATCCCACCGTCATCAACAACGTGGAGACCCTGGCCAACGTCCCCAGCATCGTCCTGCAGGGCGCCGACTGGTTTCGGTCCATCGGGACCGCCACCAGCACGGGCACCAAGGTGTTCGCCTTGACGGGCGACGTGGTCAACAGCGGGCTCATCGAGGTGCCCATGGGAGCCACGCTGCGGGAGATCGTGTACGACATCGGCGGCGGCATCAAGGGCGGGCGCTCGTTCAAGGCGGCCCAGATCGGGGGGCCCTCGGGCGGCTGCCTGCCGTCGTCGCTCCTCGACACCCCCATCGACTACGAGTCGCTGGCCACCACCGGCGCCATGATGGGGTCCGGCGGCCTGGTGGTCATGGACGACTCCAAGTGCATGGTGGACGTGGCACGGTTCTTCCTCGACTTCCTGCGCAAGGAGTCGTGCGGCAAGTGCGTGCCGTGCCGGGAGGGGACCACCCGCCTCTACGAGATGCTGGAGCGCATCGTGGCGCCGCCGGGCGGCCCGCGCCGCATGAGCCCCCAGGAGGCCGACGAGCTGCTGGCCTCCGTGGAGAGGCTGGGCCGGCTGCTGAAGGCGACGGCGGCCTGCGGCCTGGGGCAGACGGCCGCCAACCCGGTGCTGAGCACCCTTCGCTACTTCCGCGACGAGTACGTGGAGCACCTGACCGCCGCGCGGTGCCCGGCCCGGCGCTGCAGCGCCTACCTGGTCTACCGCATCAACCCTGATGCCTGCACCGGCTGCGGCGCCTGCGCCCGGGCCTGCGTGCAGGGAGCCATCGTGGGCGAGAAGCGCCGCCCGCACCGGATCCTGCCCGAACGGTGCATCCGCTGCGGCGCCTGCCTGGAGACGTGCCGCTTCGGGGCGGTGGAGGTGGCCTGATGGCCGACGGCGGGATCGTTCGGCTGACGGTAGACGGCAGGCCCCTGGAGGCGCCGGCGGGCCGCACCCTGCTGCAGGTGCTCCGGGAGGCCGGCTACGAGATCCCGACCCTGTGCTACCTGGAGGGGCTGGAGCCCTTCGGCGGGTGCCGGCTCTGCGTGGTGGAGGTGGCCGGCGCCCGCTCCCTGGTGACCGCCTGCACCCAGCCGGTGGCGGAGGGGATGGAGGTGCGCACGGCCTCGCCGGCCGTGCGGGAGGCGCGCCGCCAGATCCTCGAACTGCTCCTGGCCGACCACCCCCAGGCCTGCCTCGGCTGCCCCCGCTCCGACGACTGCCAGCTGCGGGTGCTGGCAGCCCGATGGGGGGCCAGGGTCGGCGCCTGGACGGGAGCCCGGCGGCGGGCCCTGGAGCAGCCGGCCGACACCTCCAGCGGCGTCATCGTGCGGGATCCTCAGAAGTGCATCGTCTGCGGCCGGTGCGTGCGGATCTGCCAGGAGGTGCAGGGCATCGGCGCCGTGGACTTCCTGGGCCGCGGCTTCGACGTGCAGGTGGGCCCGGGCTTCGGCGCCAGCCTGGCGGAGTCGGGGTGCGTCTACTGCGGGCAGTGCGTGCTGCACTGCCCCGTGGGCGCGCTCTACGAGGAAGACCACGTCGAGCGGGTCTGGGCGGCGCTTCACGACCCCGGGCTGCGGGTCGCCGCGCAGATCGCTCCGGCCGTGCGGGTCTCGGTGGCCGAGGCCTTCGGCGCGCCGCCTGGCACGCCGCTGACGGGGCAGATCGTGGCGGCTCTGCGGTGGCTGGGCTTCGACTACGTCTTCGACACCAACTTCGGCGCCGACCTGACCGTGATGGAGGAGGCGGCGGAGCTGCTGCGGCGCCTGGCCGCGCCCCCCGGCTCGGCGGCGCTGCCCCTGATGACGTCGTGCTGCCCCGCCTGGGTCAAGTACGTGGAGCACTACTTCCCCGAGCGCCTGGCCCACCTCTCCACGTGCCGCTCGCCCCACGAGATGGTGGGGTCGGTGGCCAGGGCGTTCTTCGCCGCCAGGGCCGGCATCGATCCGAAGCGGCTCTTCGTGGTCTCCATCATGCCGTGCACCGCCAAGAAGTTCGAGGCCGCTCGGGAGGAGCTGGGCGGCGCCGTCGACGCGGTGCTGACCACCCGGGAGTTCATCCGGATGCTGCGCCAGGCCGGCATCGACCCCACCCGGCTGGCACCGGAGCGGTTCGACCCCATGCTGGGGGAGAGCACGGGGGCCGCCGCGATCTTCGGCAGCACCGGCGGCGTGGCGCAGGCGGCCCTGCGCACCGCCTACCACATGGCCACGGGGGCCGAGCTGCCCGAAGAGGCCCTGGAGTGGCCGCAGCTGCGCCAGAGCGGGACGGTGCGGCGGATCGAGGTGGCCCTGGGCGACCGGGTGGTGCGGTGCGCGGTGGCCGACGGGCTGGCGGCGGCCCGCACGCTCCTGGAGAGCCAGGAGTTCGGCGAGCTGGACTTCATCGAGGTGATGGCCTGCCCGGGCGGCTGCGCCGGCGGCGGCGGGCAGCCTCGCACGGGGGCCGAGGATGGGGCAGCCCGGCGTGCCCGAGCGGCCCGGGCCGAGGCCCTGGCCGGCATCGACCGGGCCAGCCGGCTGCGCCGGGCTCACCACAACCCTGAGGTGCGGGCCCTGTACGAGCAGTGGCTGGGCTCGCCGGGCAGCGAGCGCAGCCACGCCCTGCTCCACACCCGCTACTCGGCCCGGGAGGTGCCCCTGGCCCGGCCCCGCTAGGAGCCCAGGGCCTCGACAGCCCG
>DATCKV010000234.1:0-7398 GCA_036564285.1 Limnochordales bacterium | reverse complement strand
CGTCTCGGCCGCCCTCCAGCTCGCCGGCCGCGAACAGCTCCCGGGCGCGCTGCCACGCGGCCCGCAGCACCAGGTCCTGCGCCCGGGTGGTCTTGTGGAAGTAGACCTGCCAGTACATGTAATGGCGCGCCAGCACGTACTCCTCCGCGTTCGGGATGCCCTTGTAGCTGAACACCACCTGCCCGTCCACCAGCATAAGCGTGTTGATGAGCCGCTCCAGGTCGAAGCGTCCGTACTCGGCGCCCGTGTACAGCGCATCCCGCAAGAGGTAGTCCATGCGGTCCACATCGAGCTGGCTCGCCACCAGGTGGTGAAGCCACCGGCGTTCGGGCGGCAGGTCGCCCCGCAGGACCCTCAGCACCGCCTCGGCGAAGCCCGGGGCGTGCTCTTCCAGCACGGCCCGCACCTGGGTGGCGCCCGAGAGGATGGCAAAGGTCCAGTGTTCGTGATCCTTCGAAGGGGTGAGGATCCGCTCGAGCCCGTGCGAGAGCGGGCCGTGTCCGATGTCGTGGAGAAGGGCGGCAGCCCGAGCGAGCCGCTCCAGTTCGTCGTCGATGACCACCGAGCTCGACTGGCGAAGCCGCGCCAGCACCTTTCCCATCACGTGCATGGCGCCCAGCGAGTGGCCGAACCGGGAGTGCTCGGCCCCGTGGTAGGTGCCGGCGGCCGTGCCGAGCTGGCGAAGCCGTCGCAGGCGCTGCAGTTCGGGCGTGTCGATGAGCCGGACGAGCAGCGGGTCCCGGACCGTGATAAAATCGTGCACCGGATCGCGAAAGATCTTCTCGTGCATCTCCCGGCACAACCGTCCGTCCGGGCCTCTTCGCCAGGTTAGGAGGTTTTCTCCATTATACCGCTTCGGGACAACATCCCGACCCGCCGCTACCCGTACGTCAACAAGGTCCTGGTCGCAGTCAACCTGCTCATGTTCCTGTACGAGGTGACCCTGGTACCCGAGGTGACGTGGTTCCTGCGCCGTTGGGGCCTGATACCGGCCCGGCTGTGGGGACTCTTGGACGACGGGTCACCGCTGTTGGGGGCCAACGTGGCCGGCCTGCCGCCTGCCTGGCTGACGCTGTTCACCTCCATGTTCTTGCACGCCGGATGGCTCCACGTGGGCAGCAACATGCTGTACCTCTGGATCTTCGGCGACAACGTGGAGGACCGCCTGGGCCACCTGCGCTACCTGGCCTTCTACCTCATCGGGGGGGTGGCCGCGGGGCTGCTGCAGTCGGTCTTCGCCGCGGGCGCCACCGTGCCGACCGTGGGCGCCAGCGGGGCCGTGGCCGCGGTGCTGGGCGCGTACTGGCTGCTCTTCCCCTGGGCCCGGGTCAGCACCTTGGTGCCCGTCTTCTTCTTCATCACCGTGGCGGAGATCCCGGCGGTGGTCTTCTTGCTCCTGTGGTTCCTCATCCAGCTCTACAACGGCGCGCTGGCCATCACCGCCTCGCCCACCCTGGTGGGGGGCGTCGCCTGGTGGGCCCACGTCGGGGGCTTCGTGACGGGGCTGCTGCTGGTGCGGTGGTGGCGGGTGCGCCGCCGCCCGCCCTTGCCGTGGTAGCACGGGCGCGGCGGGGCCTGCTCCGCCCGCCCCCTTGCCGGAAGCCCCGCCCGCGGCTAGCATAATGTGACGAACGACGGTCTGCCGGCTCCGGGATCGGTCCGCGGGGGGCAGGCCGCCTTGTTTTGAACACCCGTCGCCGCCGAGGTCCGGCAGGGAGCGGAGGTGCTGCATGAGCGATGCCGACGTACGAGTACCGGTGTGAGCGCTGCGGGACCTTCGAGGCCTTCCAGTCCATCACCGAGTCGCCTCTGAAGGCGTGCCCCACGTGCGGCGGCCCCGTGGAGCGCCTCATCAGCCGCAACGTCAACATCCTTTTCAAGGGGTCCGGCTTCCACGTCACCGACTACCGCAGCCCGTCGTACAAGGAGGCCGCCAAGAAGGAGAAGGAGCAGTCCTCCGTCAGCTCCTCCCGAGACTGACCCCTCGGGAGCCGGGGCGGGAATGGCGCACGAAGCCGGGGCGTGCAGGCTCTCCTGCCCGGCCAGGTCCACGGCGGCGACGCCCACGTAGGCCGTGCCGCCCTGCAGCCAGGGCAGGTCCGGGTCGCCGACGGTGGCCTGCAGCGTCCCGGCCGCCACTTCCGCCCGCAGCCGCAGCTGCCCCTCGGGGGGCCGCACGTAGACCCGGTATCCGGCCAGATCCCGGTCGCCCGGGGCGTCCCAGCTCACCTCCAGCGCCTCCTGGTCCGGCAGGGCCCGGCAGCGCACCCCAGAGGGCGCGGCCGGCACCCAGTCCACCTCGCCGACGACCACCGCGCTGCCCGCCGCCGGCCGCCAGCTGACGGCGGTGGTCTTGCCGGGCCAGAGCACGACCCCCTGGTACTCCCGGGAGTATTCGACGGTGCCGTCCTCCTGGTACAGCACCACCTGCAGGTCGTAGGTACCCGCCGTGCGCTGCCGGTCGAACTCCCAGACCAGCTCCCGCCCCGGCCGGGATGCCCGCAGGCTGGCGGTCGCGCTGCCCTTGAGGTTGACGCCGGCCGCGGTCACCAGGGCCTCCCGGTCGTAGCCCGTCAGGTCGATCCGGGTGCGCAGCAGGGCGGGGCGGGCCACCAGGCGCAGCCGCGCCTCGGCCGTCTCGCCCGCCGCCACGTACAGCCGGGTGGCGCCCGCGTAGATGGCGTCGCCCTCGGCGTCCAGGAGCTCGCCCGCCACCTCCCACCGGCCCTCGTAAACGGTCTGGAAGGAGAAGGTGGCGACCGCGTCGCCGCCGGCGGGGCTCGGCACCTCCTGCTCCTGCACCAGCAGCCGAGCATCCTTCACCAGGCTGACCCGCAGGCGGCTGGGCGGGCTGGGGACGGCAGCCGGCTCGAAGGCCGCGGCCGGCACCGTGAGGGCCACGGTGACGGGACCGGCAGGGCGCTCCGGATACAGCCCCAGGATGCGGGCCGGCGTACATCCGGCCGCTGCCACCGCGGCGCCCAGCCACAGGGCCAGGCCCAGCCCCCTGCGCCACCGGCCCCGGGCCGGATGAGCCCGCCAACTGGTCATGGCACGACGCCTCCCGCTCCTCGCGGGAGCCGCCCGGAGAGGGAGAAGGCTGCGAGACGGCGGGGCGCCGGGCGCCCGCTCCCACTATCGCAGGGGACCGGCCGCCAGGGCAACGACCGCCCCGGCCCCTAAAGAGCGGGCAGGGGCCGCCGGGAGCCGCCGGCCTCAGCCGGCCGCCTTGCCGTTGAGGCCCAGGGCGTCCTTGACGGAGCGCATCGCGTCGATGACCGTCTGGATGTGCTCGTCCAGGGGGACGCCCAGCTCGTCGGCACCTTTGAAGATGTCCTCCCGGTTGACGCCCCGGGCGAAGGCCTTGTCCTTGAACTTCTTCTTGACGGCCTCCACGGTGACGTCGTCCAGGTCCCGGGTGGGGCGGACCAGCGCGACGGCCACGATGAAGCCGGTCAGCTCGTCGCAGGCGAACAGCGCCCGGGCCATGGGGGTGCGCCGGGGGTGGCCGTGGTAGCTGTTGTGGCCCAGGATGGCCTCGATGACGTCGGCGGGGTAGCCCCGCCGGCGCAGCTCCTCGACGCCCTTGAGGGGATGCACCTCCAGCTGGGGGTAGCGCTCGTAGTCGAGGTCGTGGAGCAGCCCGGCCAGGGCCCACCGCTCCTCCGGCTCGCCGAACCGCCTCGCGTAGGCCCGCATGGCCGCCTCCACCGCCAGCGCGTGCTTGAGCAGGTTGGGGTTGGACGTCCACTCCGTCAGCAGCTGCCACGCCTCTTCCCGGGTCGGCACCGCCTCTTCCGCCACGTCGGCTCCCCCTCGTGCGCGGCCGGCACGCCGGCCGTCAGTAGGTGATGGAGAGGCCGCCGTCGACGAACAGGGTCTGGCCCGTCACGTAGCTGCACGCCGGGGAGGCGAAGAAGAGCACCGCCGCGGCCACCTCCTCGGGCGACCCGGGCCGGGCCAGGGGGATGCGGCGCTCGCCCACGTAGAAGCGCCGGAAGACCTCGGTCTCGAAGTCGCTCTCCCCCCGGGCCCTGGACATGGCGGTGTCGATGAACCCCGGCGCCACGCCGTTGACCAGGATGCCGTACGGCGCCAGCTCCACGGCCAGGCTCCGGGTCAGTTCGTCGATGGCACCTTTGGCCACATTATAGGCCGACGACCAGCCCACCCCAAACGAGCCGTTGACGGAGGAGACGTTGACGAAGCGGCCGCCCCGGCGGGCCTGCGCCAGGTGGCGGGCCACCGCCCGGGAGCAGTGGACGGCGCCGGCCAGGTTGTCCTCCATCATCCGACGCCAGGTCTCGTAGGGGGTCTCCAGGAACGGGTGCGGCGCGAAGGTGCCGGCATTGTTGACCAGGATCTCGATGGGCCCCAGGGAGCGCCAGGCCGCCTCCACCGCGGCCTCCACCGCCTGCGGGTCCCGCACGTCGGCGGGCAGCACCAGCGCCTGCACGCCCAGGGCTTCCACCTGCCGGGCCGTCGCCTCCAGCTCGGAGCGGGTGCGCGCCACCAGGGCGCAGTGCGCCCCGTGGCGGGCCAGGGCCACGGCCACCGCCCGCCCGATGCCCCGGCCGGCGCCCGTCACCAGGGCCACCTGGCCCTTGAGGGAGAAGAGCCCCTCCATCAGTCCCCCGCCGGCGCCTCCGTCATGCCGGTGCGGCCCAGACGCAGCACGTCCAGCATGGCCCCGTGGATGAGGCCGTTGGAGGCCACCACGTCCACCGTGGGCCGCGACAGGTCCAGGGGGCGCCCGAAGAAGTCCGTGACGCGGCCGCCGGCCTCCTCCACCACCAACACGCCGGCCGCCACGTCCCACGGGTGGAGCCGGTGCTCCCAGAAGCCGTCGAGCCACCCCTCGGCCACCCAGCACAGGTCCAGGGACGCGGCGCCCAGCCGCCGGATCCCCTGGCTGCGGCGGGAGAAGTGGTCGAAGTGATCGAGGTTGGTCTGGTCCGTCTCCCGGATGTTGTAGGCGAAGCCGGTGGCCAGCAGGGCCCGGTCCAGCTCCGGCACGGCCGACACCCGCAGCACCCGGCCGTCCCGGCGGGCACCCATGCCGCGCCCGGCCACGTAGAGCCGGCCGGTGGCCGGCTCGTACACCGCCCCCGCCAGGAGCTGGCCCCGGCGCTCCACGGCCACGGAGACGGCGAAGACGGGCAGGGCGTGCGCGTAGTTGGTGGTGCCGTCCAGGGGGTCCACCAGCCAGCGGTACTCCCCCGCCTCCCCCACCTCGCCCCGCTCCTCGGTCAGGACGGCGTCGTGGGGGTAGCGGGAGCGGATCACCTCCAGGATGGTGGCCTCCGAACGGCGGTCCCCCTCCGTCACCAGGTCCACGGGGCCCTTGAAGCCGATGCCCGCCTCCAGGAACTCCCGCCAGTGGTCATGGAGCAGGCGTCCCGCCCGGGTCGCCGCCTCCTGAGCCGTCTCCATCAGTTCGCCGATACTGCGGCTGGGCTCCAACGTCGTCACCTCGTCGCCGGACTCGGGATGCGTCGGCCGCGGCGGGCACCCCCGCCACAGCCCGGGCCGACAGGACCGCGCTGCGGATGGCCGCGGCCACCAGATCGGCCGCCACGACGCCCGCCTCCAGGAGCGCCTCGGCGCGGCGCCGCCCCCCGTACGGCTCACCCCGCCCCACGCTGACGGCGAAGACGGTATCGCCGTCGAAGAGGGTGTGCGCCGGGCGCACGGCCCGGGCGATGCCGTCGTGGGCCATGACGGCCACCCGCTGCAGGTCGGGCGCCTCCAGGGGAAGCCCGGTCACCACGCAGACCAGGGTGGTGGCCTGGCCGGGGCCCAGAGGGGGCGAGGACGGCAGCCCCTGTTCCGCCAGCGGGCGCCCGCGCTCCGGATCCCAGCCGCCCGCCAGCCACCGCCCCGTCTCGGGGTCGACCACGTCGCCCGCCGCGTTGACCGCCGCGACCGCGGCCACGGCGTGGCCCGAGGCGAGCCGCCCCGCCGCGACGCCCAGGCCGCCCTTCATGCGGTGGCCGGGCCCCCACAGCTTGCCCACCGTGGCGCCCGTGCCCGCCCCCACGCTTCCCATTCGGTCGGGCGCCGCCGCCGGCCACGGCTGCACGGCGTCGTCGCAGGCAGCCCGCCCCTCGGCCGGGCCCGGCCGGCGGGAGGGGCTGCCCACGTCCAGATCGTACAGCACCGCCGCCGCCACGATGGGAACCGGGCCGGCCAGGGTCTCGAACCCGATGCCGCGCTCCTCGCACCAGGCCGCGACGCCCCCGGCGGCGTCGAGGCCGAAGGCGCTGCCCCCCGTCAGCAAAACGGCGTGGATGCGCGGCACCAGGCCGCCGGGCGCCAGCGCGTCGGTCTCCCGGGTGCCCGGCGCGCCGCCCCGCACGTCCACCGCGGCCGCGGCCCCCTCGGGGAAGAGGAGCACCGTGCACCCCGTGGCAGCCTGCGGGTCGCTCCAGTGGCCCAGCCAGGCCCCCGGCAGCCCCTCGAAGGTGCCCAGGATCTCCCGCCTCCGCCGGGAACTTTACCACAGAGGGAAGCTGCGGTGGAAGGCAAGGCGCTCCCCCAGGAGCAGCCCCTGCAGGGGCGCACGGTGCTGGTGGGGGTCTCGGGGGGCATCGCGGCCTACAAAGCCGTGGAGGTGGTGCGGCGCCTGGCCCGCTGGGGCGCCGACGTGCACGTCATCATGACCCGGGCGGCCACCCGGCTGGTGGGCCCCGCCACCTTCCGGGAGCTCTCCTACAACCCCGTGGTCACCGACCTCTTCGCGCCCCACCCCCAGGTGGTCATGACCCACGTGACGCTGGCCCGCCGGGCCGAGCTGTTCTGCGTCTGCCCCGCCACGGCCGACGTCATCGCGAAGATGGCCGCCGGCATCGCCGATGACGCGCTGACCACGACCTACCTCGCCTTCCGGGGGCCCGTGGTGGTGGTGCCCGCCATGAACAGCGCCATGTACGAGCACCCCGCCACCCAGGAGAACCTGGGCCGGCTGCGGGCCCGGGGCCACGTCATCGTCGGGCCCGTCCGCGGCGTGCTGGCCACGGGGCACGAGGGCCCCGGGCGCATGGAGGAGCCGCACCGCATCCTGGAGGAGATCCGGTGCCTGCTGCACCCGGTGAAGGACCTGCAGGGCCGGCGCATCCTGGTCACCGCGGGCCCCACCCGGGAGCCCCTGGACCCCGTACGCTTCCTGAGCAACCGCTCCAGCGGCAAGATGGGCTACGCGCTGGCCCGCATGGCCCGCTTCCGGGGCGCCTCGGTGGTGCTGGTCTCGGGCCCCACCCGCCTGGAGCCGCCGGCCGGGGTCGAGGTGGTGGCGGTGGAGACGGCGGAGCAGATGCAGGCAGCCTGCCAGGAGCGGCTGGCCGAGGTGGACGCGGTCATCATGGCCGCGGCGGTGGCCGACTTCCGGGCAGCCTCGCC
>DATCKV010000233.1:0-5293 GCA_036564285.1 Limnochordales bacterium | reverse complement strand
GTGCGGGCTGGCGGTGGCCGGCGCGGCGCTGCTGTACGCGCTGCCCACCATCCGCACGGACCCCGAGGTGGACCGCCGCTTCCGCCCCTACCCCCTGGCCGGGGTCGCCTTCTATCACACGGCCCACCCCAACCAGTACGTGGCGGTGGACGAGGAGGACTGGCGGCGCAGGTGGGAGGCCATCGCCTGCCACCGCAGCCAGCTGGACGACGCCACCTTGGAGGCCTACCGCCTCTACTTCGAGGCCCGCGCCCGGCAGCACGGCCAGGCCGTCGGGGCCCCGAGGGCCGAGGCCTTCAAGGTGCTCCCGACGTCCCTGCTCCACTGCGTCCCCGAGGCCGTCGAGCTCTAGCGGGCCCGGCCGGCCCTACGTGGGGTCGGGCTGACCCCGGGCCGCCTGCGGCTGCGGCGCATGCCCGGCCGGTCGGCCGGGCGACGGCTGCGGGAGCCCGGGAGGCCGCACCGCGGCCATGGCTACGGCGAGGCCAGCCGCGGCCAGGGCGCTTGCGGCGAAGATGGCCAGCCGGGGCCCCGGCCCCACCGCCAGCCCGAAGAGGGGAGGCCCCAGCGCCACGCCCCCGAAGCGCACCGTGCCGTAGAGGGCCGTCACCGCCCCCCGCTGCTGGCCGCCGGCCGCGCTGGTCACCAGCACGTTGACGGCCGGCAGCGTCAGCCCCGTTCCCAGGCCCAGCACCGAAGAGAGCGCCACCACCGCCCACAGCGGCCGCCTGACCGCGGCCAGCGCCCCCAGCGCGCCGGCTGCCAGGGCCAGCCCCGCCACCGCGACCGCCTTGAGGCGAGCCGGGCGGCGCTGCAGGGCCATCCCCCCGACGAAGGCCACGGCAGCCATGACCCCGACCGGGATGGCGATGACCGCCCCCCGGGCCAGCTGGCCCAGGGCGAAGCGGCTCTCCAGTTCGTCGCTGACCAGGCTCAGCACGCCGAACAGCGCCGACAGGGCCAGCATCCCGGCGCCGTAGCCGGCGGCCAGGGCGGCCCCCCGCCTGCGGGCGATGCCTCCCAGGCTCGCCAGGTACTCGCCCAGGCCTTGGGCCCGGCGGGCTCGCTTCGGCTCGGGCACCGCCGCCAGCACCCCCAGGGCCGCCGGGATGGCCACGGCGCCGTAGACGAAGAAGGGCAGGAACCAGACGGCCATCGCCGCCAGCGCGCCCAGAAGCGGGCTCGCCACCTTGCCGATGCCGTTGCTGGCCTCCAGGTAGCCCACCGCCCTGGCCCGCTCCGCGCTCTGGAAGACGTCGCCCGCCAGGGCCAGGGCCAGCTGGTACGTCCCTCCGGCGCCGATGCCCTGCAGGACGCGCCCGCCCACGATAGGCCAGAAGCGGCCCGGCAGCAGCCACGCCCCCAGCCCGGCCAGGATCCCCCCCAGCCCGTAGAGCACCAGCGCCGGCACCATGACGGCCTTTCGCCCCACCCGGTCCGACAGCGCCCCGGCGAAGGGGATGGTGAGGGCCGCGGGCAGGGAGAAGGCGGTGATGACCAGCCCTGTCTGCACCGGCGTCAGGCGCAGGTGAGCCTTGATGGCGGGCAGCACGGGGATGAGCATGGAGTTGCCCAGCACCATCACGAACGGCACCAGGCTCAAGACCACGAACCACCGGAAGGTGTCGCCCCGCACCCGCCCCTGCCTCCCGCTCGGCGCCCCCCGGGGCTCGGCCCCGGCCCCCGGGCGAGCCTAGGTTGCGCGGCGCGAGGTCTGGAGAGGGTGGAGGTTGCTGGAGGGAGCCGAAGCCGGCGCCGCCCTCAGGGGGCCTGCCAGGAGGCGCCGTCGGCCGCCTGCAGCACCCAGATCTGCGGCGTCCTGCCCGTGCGGCGGGGGTACTCGGCCTCCAGGGCCGCCACCACCGCCGGCACGGCCTCAGGACGGGCCAGGGTGACGGTGCAGCCCCCGAAGCCGGCCCCCGTCATGCGGGCGCCGTAGACCCCCGGGGTGCGCCGGGCGATGTCGACGGCAGCGTCCAGCTCCGGCGAGCTCACCTCGAAGAGGTCCCGCAGGCTGGCATGGGAGGCGTCCATGAGGGCCCCGAATCGGCCCAGATCCCCCGCCCGCAGCGCCTCCACCGCCTCCAGCACCCGAGCGTTCTCCTCCACCAGGTGCCGCAGCCGACGGGCCGGCACCGGCGGCATGGCCCGCTCCAGCTCCGGCAGGGCCGACGGCGGGATCTCCCGGGCCAGCCGCCATCCCGCCAGCCGGCGGCGGGCGATGGCCAGAGCCTGTTCGCACTGCTGGCGGCGCAGGTTGTACTCGGATCCCACCAGCTGCCGGCGCACCCGGGTGTCGGTCACCACGATGGCGGCCCCCGGCGGCAGCGGCACGTGCTCGTAGCGCAGGCTGTCGGTGTCGATGAGCAGGGCGGCGCCCCGCCGGGCCAGCCGCGACACGAACTGGTCCATGATGCCGCACGCCACGCCCACGAACTCGTTCTCCGCCCGGCGGGCCAGCAAGGCCGCCCGCACGGGCTCCACCTCGAAGCCGCCGGTGGCCTGGGCGAAGAGCAGCACGGCCACCTCCAGCGCCGCCGACGACGAGAGCCCCGCGCCCAGCGGCACGTCGCCGGCGATGGCCATCTCCGCCCCGACGACGGGCCACCCCTCGGCCTGCAGCGCGGCGTAGACGCCCCGCACGTAGTCGCTCCAGGGGTGCTCGGGATCCCGGCGCACCGCGTCCAGGCGCGCCTCGTCCAGCTCGAAGGCGGCCTCCTGATCGAAGTCGACGGAGTAAGCCCGCACCCGCCGGTCGGGCCGGGGCCGCCCGGCCACGGCCACGTCGCGGTCGATGGCCACGGGCAGCACGAAGCCGCCGGTGTAGTCGGTGTGCTCCCCGATGAGGTTGACCCGGCCCGGCGCCCGGGCCACCACGGCCGGCTCCGCCCCCCACCGCCGCCGGAAGGCCTCCGCCGCCCGCCGGGCCGCATCGGCCGGACGCTCACCCTGACCCACGACCGGTCCTCCTCTCCGCCCGGGCGCAGCCGGGCACGCCGGCCCCGGCCCTCAGCGCCCGCCCTCGCCCCCGTCGCCCTCGCCCGCCGGATCCTGCCCGCGCTCCCGGGCGGCCCGGCGCAGCTGCCGGGCCATCTCCTCGGGGGTGGCGTCGGTGATGAAGGTGCCTGCCCCCGACTCGCTGCCCGCCAGGTACTTGAGTTTGGTGGGCGCCCGCTGGATGGGCAGGAACTCGATGTGGAAGTGGCACTCCGGATAGCCCTCCGCGGGGCGGTCCGTGGGCGCCTGGTGCATCACCATCATGTACGGCAGGTGGAAGCCGAACAGCCCGTCGTAGCGGGTCAGGATGCCCTTGAGGGCCGATGCCAGGCTCCACCGCTCCCGCCCGCTCAGCTCCAGGATGCTGCTCACGTGCCGCCGGGGCAGCACCATGGTCTCGTACGGGAATCGGGCGAAGAAGGGCACGAAGACCACGAAGTCGTCGTTCTCCACCACCACCCGCTCGCCGCGGCCGTCCACGGGGGAAGCCACCCCGCCGGCCGCCGCCGGGGCCTCCTGCTCCAGCACGTCGCAGAGCAGGCAGCGGCCGGTGCGCCGGTGGTGCTCCCGGGCCCGGGCCAGCTCCTGCTGGGGGATGGGCGGGATGAAAGGGAAGGCGTAGATCTGCCCGTGGGGGTGGTGGAGGGTGACGCCGACGGCCTCGCCCCGGTTCTCGAAGATCATGACGTACCTGACGAAGGGGCGCCGGCTCAGCTCCTCGTAGCGGTGGGCCCACACCTCCACCAGCTTGCGGATGTGCGCCACGCTCTGCTCGGCCAGGGTGCGGCGGTGGTCCGGGGAGTAGACCACCACCTCGCAGACGCCCTGGGCCGGCGCGACCGGCGACAGCGCCGTACCCGCCACCTCAGGCGGCGGGGGATCGGCGACGAAGGAGGGGAAGCGGTTCTCGAAGACCGCGATGTCCCAATCGTCGTCGGGGATCTCCGTGGGATGAGCCGGGTCCCGGGTAGGGCACAGCGGGCAGAACTCCGTCGGCGGCTTGTAGGTGCGCTCCTGGCGGTGGGCCGCCACCACCACCCACTGCCCCAGCAGGGGATGCCAGCGCAGCTCACCCATGGGCCCTCGCCCCGGCTGACGAGCCGCCCGGCCCGCTTGGGACCGACCCGGCAGCCGCCGCTCCGGAGCCCGCCGCCTCCGCGGCAGCGGCCAGCTCGCCCGTTACCTCCACCCGGTACAGCAGCAGCGCCCGGCCGTCGGGCTCCCGCAGCCGGCGCAGAGTCAGTCGCACCGCCGGCCCGCCATCGCCGGCCGCGGGGCGCGAGTCCTCCACGTCCGCATCAGCCCCTGTGATTGCTGACGAATCCCATCGATCCATCGGCAGGTCGCAAGCCCATCGTAACACCGGCGGGCGGCGGGGTCAAACCGGGATCGCAACCAACCGAAAAGCCGCCCACGCCGTCCCCGGGTCCGTGGCGGTCTTTGACCGGGCGCACGCCGCAGGATACCCTGGACTCGAAGCGCGCGCAACCTGAGGCAAGAGGAGGGGGTCCCTGCCCATGACTCCGCCTCCCTCCGAAAACGAACACCTCCTGCCCGCCGAGCGGCTGGACCGGATCCGCCAGCTGCTGCTGGCCCACGGGGCGGTGCGCGTCGCCTCCCTCAGCCGGGAGCTGGACGTCTCCGAGGTGACCATCCGCAGCGATCTGGCCCGGCTGGAGCAGGAGGGTTTCGCGCGGCGCACCCACGGCGGAGCCGTGCTGGCCCGGGGCACCCGGTACGAGCGGCCGTTCGCCGAGCAGCAAGCGCGCTTCCGGGAGGAGAAGCAGCGCATCGGCGCGGCCGCCGCTGCGCTGGTGGAGGACGGCGACACCATCATCCTCGACGTGGGCACCACCACCACCGAGGTAGCCCGCCACCTCCCCCCGGTCACCAACCTGGTGGTGGTCACCAGCGCCCTCAACATCGCCCTGGAGCTGGAGCGCCACCCCGGCGTGACGGTGGTGGTGACGGGCGGCACCCTGCGCCCCATGCAGCACTCCCTGGTCAACCCCCTGGCCACGGTGCTCCTCGCCCAGATCAACGCCGACAAGCTCTTCCTCGGCTGCAACGGCGTCTCGGCCGACAAGGGCATCACCAACTCCAACCTGCAGGAGGCCGAGGTGAAGCGGGCGATGATCGCGGCCGCCAAGCGGGTCATCGTGGTGGCCGACAGCAGCAAGATCGGCGCGGTGGCCGCCGCCCACGTCGCGCCCATCACCGCGGTGCACCAGCTCGTCACCGACCAGCAGGCCGACGAGGCCGAGCTGGACCGCATCCGCCAGCGAGGCGTCCAGGT
>DATCKV010000232.1:0-4430 GCA_036564285.1 Limnochordales bacterium | reverse complement strand
CCGGCCCACCAGCACCGGCACGGCCCGCTCCGGCGCCAGCACCCATCCGGCCGGCTGCGCCAGCTCCGCCCAGCGCCGCGCCTCCACCACCCGGCGCGCCACCTCGTCGGGGCCGCCGCTGCGGGCATCGACCCACAGGGGCGCCTCGGCGTACCACCACTGGCGCCGCTGCCACAGCGCCTGGGCCCGCTCCCGCGCCGCCTCCGGCTCGTCCCCCAGCAGGGGACGCACGGGCCCCTGAGCCAGGGCGCGCTCCACGGCCTGGGCCACGTCGCCGTACAGCCACACCACCTGGCCGGTGCGGGCCATCAGCCGGCGGTTGGCTTCCGATTCCACCACGCCCCCGCCCGTGGCCACCACCAGGCCGTCGCGCCCTGCCAGCTCCTCCAGGAGGGCCTGCTCCCGCCGCCGGAAGTAGGCCTCTCCGTCCTCCCGAAAGATGGCGGCGATGGAGCGGCCCTCCCGGGCCTCGATCGCCGCGTCGAGGTCGACGAACGTCCGGCCCAGAGCCGAGGCCAGATGCCGCCCCACGCTGCTCTTGCCGGTCCCCATGAAGCCGGTGAGGTAGAGGTTGCCCGCCACGGCCCGGCCTCACCGCTTCGCCAGGCGCCGCCGGTAGGCCTCCACCGCCTGCACCAGGTCCTCCATGGCATCGCCCCCGAACTTCTCCAGCACCGCATCCGCCAGCACCCAGGCCACCATGGCCTCGGCCACCACCACCGCCCGGGGCACCGCGCAGACGTCGCTGCGCTCCACGGCGGCCTGGGCGGGCTCCCCCGTGCGCAGGTCCGCGGTGGGCAGGGGCCGCATCAGGGTGGACAGGGGCTTCATGGCAGCCCGCACCACCAGCGGCTGGCCCGTGGTCACACCGCCCTCCAGCCCGCCGGCCCGATTGGAGGCCCGCACGAAGCCCGGCGCGCCGGGCTCGGCCGCCCACTGGTCAGGGGGTGCCTGGCCGAAGCCGATGGGATCGTGCACCTGGGAGCCGGGCCGGGCGGCGGCCCAGAAGGCGTCGCCGATCTCCACGCCCTTGATCCCCGGGATGCTCATGACGGCCATGGCCAGCCGGGCGTCCAGCCGTCGGTCCCAGTGGACGTAGCTGCCCAGCCCCGGCATCACCCCCACGGCCACCACTTCCACCACGCCCCCCAGGGTGTCGCCTCGCTCCCGGGCCTCGTCGATGGCCCGCATCATGGCCTGGGAGGCCTCGGGGTCCGCGCACCGCACCGGGGAGGCCTCGGCCCGCTCCCCGATGGCCCGCCAGTCCCCCCCCACCTGGGCCGAGGGACGGGGGGCCCCCACGGGGCCGATGGCCACCACGTGGCCGACGATGGCGATGCCCAGCGCCTCCAGGAGCTGCCGCGCCGCCGCCCCGGCCGCCACCCGGGCGGCCGTCTCCCGGGCGGAGGCCCGCTCCAGGACGTTGCGGACGTCGTCGAAGCCGTACTTCAGCGCGCCGGCCAGGTCGGCGTGCCCCGGGCGGGGCCGCGTCACCGGCCGCGACCGCCAGGCCTCCTGCTCCCCGGCCGCCTCGGGCGGGGCCGGCGCCGGATCCATGGCCTCCCGCCAGCGGGCGAAGTCGCGGTTGGCGATGCGCATGGCCACGGGGCTGCCCAGGGTGACCCCGTGGCGCACGCCGGCCAGCAGCTCCACCCGATCCTCCTCGATCTGCATGCGCCGGCCGCTGCCGTACCCCATCTGGCGCCGGCGCAGCTGGCGGTCGATGGCCTCGGCCTCCAGCCGGAGCCCGGCCGGCAGCCCCTCGACGATGACCACCAGCGCCGGCCCGTGAGACTCCCCCGCCGTCAAGAACCGCAGCACGGCGCCCCCCGACCCTCTCTCAAGGCCGCCGGCCGGCCCGCCGCCCCAGCCGCGCGGCCACCCGCTCCGGGCTCACCCAGCCTCCCCGGGCCATGCGCGTCAGGCACAGGGCCTCGACCCGGCGGCCCAGGCGGGTCAGGAGGTGCTCCCGCTCGTGCAGGGGGTCCACCAGCACGGCCCACATCCCCGCCAGCCTGGCTCCCAGCACGTCGGTCCAGAGCTGATCCCCCACCACCGCCGTCTCCCGGGGCCGGCACCCCACCCGGCGCGCCGCCCGCCGCAGCAGCCAGGGCAGGGGCTTAACCCCGGGCGCCGCGGGCACCCCCAGGCTTGCGGCCGCCCATGCCCGCCGGCTCGGGCCGGAGTTGGAGAGGATCACCACCCGCAGCCCCGCCCGGCGGGCGCGCCCGACGAAACGGCGGGCCCCGTCGTCCAGGCGGCGCTCCCCCCAGGGCGCCAGGGTGTTGTCCACGTCCACCAGCAGGCACCGGATGCCGCGGCGCGCCAGTTCACCCAGGTCGATGGCGTCGGGATGGGGCGCCCACAGGTCGGGCGCCAGCAGGCGCCAAAGGGCCCCTGGCCGTCCGGCCGGCTCCGGGCCCGAGACCGCTACCGGCAGGCCCATAGTGGCCCTATTATAGCGCAGCCGCCGGAGCGGCGCGGCAGCGGGTCAGCCGTTGGCCAGCTGGTGGTACAGCTTGGTCAGGGCCCGCTTCTCGATCCGGGAGACGTAGGAGCGGGAGATGCCCAGGGAGCGGGAGATGTCCCGCTGGGTCTTGCGGATGCCGTCCACGAGCCCGTAGCGCATCTGCAGCACCCACCGCTCCCGGCGGCTCAGGGTGCTCAGGGTGCGGCGCAGGCGGTCCCGCTCCAGCGACGCCTCCACCTGCTCGCTGACCGCATCCTGGTCCGTGCCCAGCACGTCGATGAGGGTCACCTCGTTGCCCTCTCCGTCGGAGCCGATGGGGTCGTAGAGGAGGGCCTCCCCCCGGCTCTTGCGGCAGGCCCGAAGGTGCATCAGGATCTCGTTCTCGATGCACTTGGCCGCGTAGGTGGCCAGCCGGGTCCGCCGGGACGGGTCGTAGGTGTTGATGGCCTTGATGAGGCCGATGGTGCCGATGGAGATGAGATCCTCCACGTCCTCCCCCGACGACTCGAACCGCTTCACCAGATGGGCGACCAGCCGGAGGTTGTGTTCGACCAGGGTGTTGCGGGCGCGCCGGTCCCCCTGCAGCATGGCCTGCACCAGCCGGGCCTCCTCCGCCTCGTCCAGGGGCAGGGGGAAGGAGCCCTCGCCCCCCACGTAGCCCGCCAGCCAGACCAGCTCCCGCAGCACCGTGGCCGCCAGCTGCGACAGTGCGGCGATGGCGTCCAAGCCGCGACCCCCCCGAAAAGAACGGCCTTCCTATCGTATGGGAGGGCGCAGGCCGCGGTGCTGGTCCTGCGGGGCCGTTCGCGCCGGCCTCAGAAGGGGAGCTGCTGGCGGGCCCTCACGTGCTCTCGGAAGGTGCGGCTGAAGATGTGGGTTCCGTCGCCCCGGGCCACGAAGTAGAGGTAGGGCGTGTCGGCGGGGCGCAGGGCCGCCCGCAGGGAGGCCAGCCCGGGGCTGGCGATGGGCGTCGGGGGCAGCCCCGGGTAGCGGTACGTGTTGTAGGGCGAGTCGATGGCCAGGTGTTTGTTGTAGAGCTTGCGGGGCGCCGGGTCCAGCACGTACATGAGGGTGGGGTCGGCCTGCAGCGGCCGGCCCAGGCGCAGGCGGTTGTGGAAGACCGACGAGATCAGGGGCCGCTCGCTGTCCCGCATGGCCTCCTTCTCGATGATGGAGGCCAGGGTGACGGCCTCGTGCAGGGTGAGCCCGCTGCCCGGCCCCAGCTCCTGGTACACCGGCAGGGCCTTCTCCACGAACCGAGCCACCATCTTGCGGATGATGGAGGCCTCGCTCTGGCCCACCTCGAAGCGGTAGGTGTCGGGGAAGAGGTACCCCTCCAGGCTCCCCGGCGGCTTGGGCAGGGTGCGCTCCTGGCCGAAGAGCCACGAGTCGTCGGAGGCCAGGGCGATGAAGCGGTCCGCATCCACCAGCCCCCGGCGTGCCAGCAGCGCGGCGATGGAGCGGATGGTGGAGCCCTCGGGGATGGTGACCTGCTCCACGGCCACCGACCCCCGGGCCAGCATGTGGAGCACCTCCTGCAGGTGCATGTCGGGCCGCAGCCGGTAGTACCCCGCCTGCAGCTGGCCGTCGAGCCCCTCCAGGCGGGCCATCACCCGGAAGAGCAGGGCCGACCGGATGAGGCCGTGCTGCTGGAGCAGCTGCCCCACGGCGGCGGCCGTGACGCCGGCCGGCACCTCCACGATGACCGGGGCCGCCAGGGGCCCCGTCTGCACCGGAAGCAGGTAGGCCCCGGCCACGAGCCCCGCGGTCGCGACCGCGAGAGCGCCCAGCGCCAGCGCGACCCCGGCCGCGCGCCCCAGGCGCAGCGCGCCCGCCCTCTGGCCGAGCGCAGTCACCCCCACACCCCCCGGTGACGGGCGCCGGCCGGTGGCGCTCGGGCCGCCGCCACCGCCGGGCCCGCGGCTGCCTATCGGTCAGGCCCGATGGTCGCTGGAGCCGC
>DATCKV010000231.1:0-2256 GCA_036564285.1 Limnochordales bacterium | reverse complement strand
AGAGGGGACGTCCCGGCCCGGGCGAATGTTCCGGCCCGGAAGGGGCGCTGGTGCAACGTGCTCTCCATCTCCGGCCTCGTCAAGACCTACGCTCGCACGGGCGTGCGGGCCGTCGACGGCCTCGACCTGGAGGTCGGCCGCGGCGAGATCTACGGGTTCCTGGGCCCCAACGGCGCCGGCAAGACCACCACCATCAAAATCGTCGTCGGCATCCTGCGCCCGGACGCGGGCACGGTCATGGTCGACGGCCTGCCCGCCGTCCCCTCGACGCCCGAGGTGCGGCGGCGCATTGGCTACGTGCCCGACACCCCCGAACTGTGGCCTCGCCTGCGCGGCATCGAATACCTGGCCTTCCTGGCCGACGTCTACCGGATCCCCTCGGAAGAACGGGCCGAGCGAGCGTGGCCCCTCGTCGAGGCGCTGGACCTGGTGGAGGCCATCGAAGACCCGATTGCCAGTTACTCCCACGGCATGCGCCAGAAGCTGGCCCTCGTGGGCGCCCTCATGGTGCGCCCCGCGCTGCTCGTGCTCGATGAGCCGCTCGTGGGCCTCGACCCCCGATCCTCCTACGTGGTGAAGGAGCTGCTGCGGGAGCACACCCGCCGCGGCGGCACCGTCTTCTTCTCGACGCACATCCTGGACGTCGCGGAGCGCCTGTGCGACCGGGTTGGCATCATCCACAGGGGGCGCCTCGTGGCCAGCGGCACCCTAGACGAGATGCGGACGCTGCATGCCAAGGGCCACGAGACGTTGGAGGCCATCTTCCTCGAAGTGACCCAGGCCCGCCTGCGCGCCGAAGACGGCTCTCCTGCGCCCTGGCACCGGGAACCGGAACGGGGTGAGCGGGCATGGCGGTGAACGCGGCCCGCGCCATCCGGCGTCTTCGGCGCCGCCGCCCGCCCTGGATGGCCGCGCTGCGCGTGACGCTGGCGGGCCCCTTCGATTGGAAGGAGAGCCTGAAGCGTTCCGCGGGCGGCATCCGAGGTCGCGCCGGGCTGGTACTGATGGGCGTGCTGGCCGTAGGCGGCGTGCTGGGGGTCGAGGTGGCGTTCTTCGTGTTCTTTCGCGCCCTGCACGCGGCCATGGTGCTGGTCGGTCAGCCCATGGGCTTGCCGCTGATGGTGGTGCTGGGCAGCCAGATCATGGCCTTCATCATCGGCACGGCCATGGTCATCTCCAGTCTCTTCTTCTCCCGCGACGTGCCCCGCCTGATGGCGCTGCCGCTCAGGCCGGCCGAGATCATGGGCGCCCGGTTCGCCGCGCTCTACAACGACACGCTTGGCATCTTCCTGCTGATCCTGGCGCCGGCGTTGGTGGCGGTGGGTTCGCTGCCGGCCGACCCGGCTGCGCTGTCCCGGGCCCGGGAACTGTTCGACGCTCCCTTGCACCTGCGGGCCGATCCGGTGTACTGGCTGGCCGGCGTGTGGCTGTGGCTGACGTTGCCGGCGGCACCGCTGGGGCTGGCGGCGCTGGTGGGGGTGACCGTGGGCCGCCTCGTGCCGGTGAGCCGGTACCGGGACGCCCTGTACGTGCTGGGCGGGCTGTTGGGCCTGGCGGCGGCGGTGGGGTACCAGTACGTCAACGTCCGGCTGGTGCCGTCCGTGACGGACCCGTCGGCCCTGGCGGAGCTGCTGGCCCGCCCCAACGCCCTGGTGATGAGGTGGGCGCAGTTGTACCCGACGGCCCGGTGGGCGGCTGAGGCGCTGATGGGGTCGGCCGGGTGGCGGTTGGCCAGGCTCGGGGCGTTCACCCTGGTTTCGGTGGCGGCCATGCTGCCGGCGTTTTGGCTGGCTCAGCGCTGGTACCTGCAGGGCGTGCAGGCGGGGCTGGAGGAATGGGCCGACCGGCGGCGCCGGGGCCGCACGGACGGGGCGGAAGGGGAGACCGCCCGACAGATGCTGGCCCGTGGGGAGCACACGCCGGTGGTGGCGCTGGCCCTGCGGGAGTGGAGGCTCTTGTGGCGCACCCCGCCCTTCATGGTGGCCGCGGTCGGCAACGCGGTGGTGCCGCCGCTGATCGTGGCGATGCTGGCCGTCGTGCGCCCGGGGGAGCTGGGCGCGGTTGCGTCTGGCCTCAAGGCGGAGTGGGTGGCGGCAGGGATCGCGGGGCTGGCCATCTTCATGACCGGGGCCAACCAGGTGGCGGCCACGTCGGTGTCGCGGGAGGGCAGCGGCTTTCCGCTGGTGGCGGCGCTCCCGACCACCCCGGCGCAGCAGGTGGCGGCGCGGCTCCTGGTGGCCGTGCCGTTCGCCCTGC
>DATCKV010000230.1:0-4263 GCA_036564285.1 Limnochordales bacterium | reverse complement strand
CCTGACGCGCGCGGACCTGGAGGCCGCCCGGCTGGTGCTGACCATGACCGCCGAGCACAAGCGGCGCGTGCTGGAGATGGCGCCGGAGGCGGCCGGGAAGGTGTACACGCTGGGGGAGTACGCCGGCGTGCCCGGCGACGTCGAAGACCCCTACGGACACGACGTGGAGCGGTATCGGGCTACGGCCCGCCAGCTGGAGTCGCTGGCCCGGCAGGCCGCGGCCCGCTTCGACCGGGAGAGCCCTCTGCCCGAGGCGCCCCGGCGCGTGGCCGTGGGGTGGGACCATGCCGGTCGTCCGCTGCGGGAGGCCGTGCTGGAGGCCCTGCGCCAGGAGGGCTGGGAGGTGGAGGAGCACGGCCCGCCCGAGGGAGAGTCCGCGGACTACCCCGATGTGGCGGTGGAGGTGGCCCGGGCGGTCTCGACGGGTCGGGTGGCCCTGGGTGTGCTGATGTGCGGCACCGGCATCGGCATGAGCATTGCCGCCAACAAGATCAGGGGCGTGCGGGCGGCCCTCTGCCACGACCCGTACTCGGCCCGTATGGCCCGTGCCCACAACGACGCCAACCTCCTCACCATGGGGGGCCGGGTGGTGGGCCCGGCCCTGGCGGCCGAGGTGGTCAAAGCCTTCGTCGGGGCGCGCTTCGAGGGCGGCCGGCACGCCCGCCGGGTCGAGAAGATCGCCCGTCTGGAGCAGGCTCCTTGACGGGCCGAGAGGGGGGCCCTCGTGGGGGCGGTACACGTCATCGACCACCCGCTGGTGCAGCACAAGCTGACCATCCTGCGTGACGAGCAGACCGGCCCCAAGGAGTTCCGGGAGCTCCTCGAAGAGATCTCCATGCTCATCACGTATGAGGCGACCCGGGACTTCCCCGTGGAGGAGGTCCCGGTCAAGACGCCCCTGGAGGCCACCACGGGGTGGTCGCTGAGCGGCAAGAAGGTGGCGGTGGTGCCCATCCTGCGGGCGGGGCTGGGGATGGTGGGGGGCATCCTGCGGCTCATCCCCACGGCGAAGGTGGGCCACGTCGGCATCTACCGGGATCCCGAGACCCTGCAGCCGGTGGAGTACTACTGCAAGCTGCCGGGCGATATCGCGGAACGAGACGTCATCGTCTGCGACCCCATGCTGGCCACGGGCGGATCGGTGGTGGAGGCGGTGCGCTACGTCAAGAACCGCGGCGGTCGCAGCATCCGGGTCATGGCCCTCATCGCGGCCCCCGAGGGCCTTCGCCGCCTGCAGCACCATCACCCCGACGTCGACGTCTACCTGGCCGCGGTGGACGCCAGGCTGGACGAGCACGGCTACATCCGGCCCGGCCTGGGGGACGCCGGGGACCGCCTGTACGGCACCCGCTGAGGCCGCGCCGCGGCCGGGCAGGCCGACGGCGCCGGGGTGTCGCCGGCGGGGGAGGGGGTAAGGCCCTTCCATGGAGGCACGTCTGCAGGCAGTGGCGGCCGCCGTGCTGGCGGCCTTTTTCGCGGTGCTGCTCGCCGCGCCCGCGGTGGGGCGCTGGGCCGAGCGGCGGGGGCTCCTGGACTTCCCGGGCGGGAGGCACCATCACCGCCGGCCGGTGCCCCGGCTGGGCGGCGTCGCGCTGATGGCGGGCTGGCTGGTGGGGTGGTCTCTCCTGGCCCTGAGCGGCCTGCCCCGCCAGCCCCTGCTGGCGGTGATGGGTGGTACCGCCGTGGTCTTCGTGGTGGGCCTGGTGGACGACCTGCGAGGGCTGTCGCCCCACGCCAAGCTCCTGGGCCAGCTGGCCGGCGCGGCCGTCTCGGTGGGGCTCGGCCTGCGCATCGACTGGATCTCGGTCCCGTCCCTGCTGGGGGGCTCTTCCCTCATGGCCCACCTGGGCCCCTGGTCCGTGCCCGTGACGGTGCTGTGGCTGGTGGGCGTCAGCAACGCCGTCAACCTCCTCGACGGGCTCGACGGGCTGGCCGCGGGGGTCGCGGCCATCGCCGCGGTGCCCACGCTGCTGGCGGCTGCCGCGGTGGGGGTGCAGGAGGCGGCGGCGCTGCTGGCGGTGCTGGCCGCAGGATGCGTGGCCTTCCTGGGGTACAACTTCCCACCGGCCCGGATCTTCATGGGCGACAGCGGCGCCCTGGCCCTGGGCTTCGCCTTCGCGGCCGCCACCGCCCTGGGCGGGGCCAAGGGCCCGGCGGCCATGGCGCTGGTGGTGCCCGTGCTGAGCCTGGGGGTGCCCCTGGCCGATACGGCCTGGGCCGTCATCCGGCGCAGCCTCTCGGGGCGGTCGCCGGCCGAGGCCGACGACGGGCACGTCCACCACCGGCTGCTGGCCCGGTGGCACGACGTCTCCCGGGTGGTGCTGGCGCTGTATGCGGTCAGCGCCGTGCTGGGCGCCGCGGGGCTGATGCTGTCGCCGCGGACGAGGCTGTCGGTGCTGGTGGCCATGGCCCTGGTGGGCCTGGCGGGCCTGCTGGGGGCCAGGGTGGCGTGGCGGCGGTCGACGGAGTGGGGGGTGCGGAGCCGGGGTGCCCGTGGTGGTCATGCCGATCTTCGGCACCCGGCCCGAGGCCATCAAGCTGGCGCCGGTCATCCGGGAGCTGGCCCGGGCCCCGGAGTTCGCGGTGCGCATCGTGGTCACCGGCCAGCACCGGGAGATGCTGGACCAGGTGCTCCACGCCTTCGACCTGGTGCCCGAGGCCGACCTCGACCTCATGCGGCCCGGCCAGAGCCTCACCCACATCACCTGCGGCGCGCTGTCGGGTCTTGACGGGCTGTTCGCCCGGCAGCGCCCCGACGTGGTGCTGGTGCAGGGCGACACCACCACCACCTTCGCCGCGGCTCTGGCCGCCTTCTACCACCGCATCCCCGTGGGGCACGTCGAGGCCGGTCTGCGCACCGACGACCCGTACCGCCCGTTCCCCGAGGAGATCAACCGCCGGCTGACCACGGTGCTGGCCCGGTGGCACTATGCCCCCACGGAGCGGGCAGCCCGCCGGCTCGTGCAGGAGGGGGTGGACCCCCGCCACGTCTGGCTCACCGGCAACACGGTCATCGACGCCCTGCGCTACGTGGCCGACCGCTGCGGCCCGGTGAGGCAGGAGGCGGTGCGCCGCCACCTCGACGAGGGGCGCAGGCTGGTGCTGGTCACCACCCACCGCCGGGAGAGCTGGGGCGAACCCCACCGGTCCGTCTACCGCGCGCTGCGGGATCTGGTGGAGGCGTTCGACGACGTGGCCGTGGTGGTCAGCGTCCACCCTAACCCCGCGGTGCGGTCCGTGGCCGAGGAGGAGCTGGCGGGCGTGGAACGGGTGGTGCTGCTGAACCCGCCCGGCTACCTGGAGTTCGTGCCCCTGCTCAAGGCAGCCACGCTGGTGCTCACCGACTCGGGAGGGCTGCAGGAGGAGGCCCCGGCCCTGGGCAAGCCGGTACTGGTGCTGCGGGAGGTGACGGAGCGGCCCGAGGGGGTGGAGGCGGGCTGCGCCCGGCTGGTGGGCACGGAGCGCCGCCGCATCGTAGAGGAGGCGGGCCGGCTGCTGCGGGACCCGGCCGAGTACAGGCGCATGGCCGCGGCGGTCAACCCGTACGGCGACGGCCGGGCGGCCGCCCGCATCGTCCAGGCCCTGCGGTGGGCCCTGGGGATGAGCACCCAGCCTCCCGAGCCCTTCCGGCCGGCGGCGGGCGAGGCTGGTGAGAAGCGTTGCGGCTCTCGGTGAGGTGCCCTATAATACGCCGCGCTCCCCTGACTGTCCCGGGAGGGCGGCCCGCCCATGGGTGACAGGGGCCGGCGCCGGCCGCCGGGCCGCTCGCCATGGGCCGACCTGAGCCGCTACGCGGGCCTCTTCGCCTGGGGATTCAACACGGCTGCGGCCCTGGTGCTGGGCATCTGGGGAGGCGGCTACCTGGACCGGCGGTGGGGCACCGCGCCCTGGATGGGGCTGACCGGGGTGCTGCTGGCCGTCGCGGTTTCCCTTTACTCGCTGGTGCGGGAAGTGCTGCGGGTGGAGTCGCGGGATCGCCGCCGCTGAGGGGCCGATCCGATGCGCGGAAATAGATCCTTCTATTAGGTTGGAGGGAAGGCTCTGCGCGCGCCGTACAAGATACCGCGTGCCTCGCCAGGGCCGCACGGAGCGCGGGGCCGGGCGGATGCCGACGCGCAAGGAGCCCGGTGAGCCCGGGCCGACCGGCCGGTCGGTCCTGGCCCGGCTGTCGGGGGTGCAGGGCTGGCACCTGGCCCTCATCGGCGGCGGCCAGGCGCTGGTGGCCGCGCTGCTGGGCTATCCCGACGCGGCCTGGGGTGTGAC
>DATCKV010000229.1:0-1508 GCA_036564285.1 Limnochordales bacterium | reverse complement strand
CATCGACCGGGGCAACGTGGTCTACGCCGGGGTGGACTACGGCGCCATCCTGGACCGGGCCCAGGCCGAGGCCGACGTCCTCGTCTGGGACGGCGGCAACAACGACTTCCCCTTCTACCGGCCCGACCTGCACATCACCGTCTTCGACCCGCACCGGGCCGACCACGAGCGCACCTACCACCCGGGCGAGACCAACGCGCGGATGGCGCAGGTGGCGGTCATCAACAAGGTGGACACGGCCCCGGCCGAGGCGGTGGAGGCCGTGCGGCAGAGCATCGCAGCCCTCAACCCCGGCGCGGTGGTGGTGGAGGCGGAGTCGCCCATCACGGTCGACGACCCCCGGCAGCTGGCCGGGCGCCGGGCCCTGGTGGTGGAGGACGGGCCCACCCTGACCCACGGCGAGATGCGCTATGGCGCCGGCGCCATCGCTGCCCGGCGGCACGGGGCCGTGCTGGTGGACCCCCGGCCCTACGCCGTGGGCTCCATCCGGGAGACCTTCCAGCGCTACCCCCACCTGCAGGACGTCCTGCCCGCCATGGGCTACGGCCGGGAGCAGATCCGGGAGCTGGAGCAGACCATCCGGGCCACGCCCGCTGACGTGGTGGTCATCGGCACGCCGGTGGACCTGCGCCGCCTCATGACCCTGGAGAGGCCCGCGGTGCGGGTGCGCTACGAGCTGCGGGAGCGCACCCATCCCACCCTGGCCGAAATCCTGGAGGCCCGCATCGGGCCCCGGGTGGGGCGCGCAGGGCAGGGCGGCTAGGATGGCGCCTGGAGAGGGAGGGGTATTGACCGTTTCTCCGCCCGGCACTATAGTTCATGTGAGACTACCCTACAGGGTAGGGTAGCAATAGGGAGGAATGCTCCGTGCCGCTGCTTTCGGCCAGAGACCGTTCGTACCTGCAGAACCTCTTCGCTAAGGTGCCCAAGAAGGTCCGGGTGCTGGTCTTCGTGGACGGCGAGCAAGGCCGCTGCCCGTACTGCGGCCAGACGGCCGAGCTGATCCAGGAGGTGGCCGGCCTCAGCGACCGGGTAGCCTACGAGGTGGTGGACATCCGGCAGCATCCGGAGCGGGCCCAGAGCTACGACGTGGACAAGGTGCCGGCCCTGGTGCTCCTGAGGGAGGACGGCACCGACACCCGGGTGCGCTACTTCGGCATCCCGGCGGGCTACGAGTTCGGCAGCCTCATCGAGGATCTGGTGGACGTCTCCCATGAGCGCACCCGCCTGTCGGAGTCGACCCGGGAGAAGCTGAGCCGCATCACGCAGCCCGTGCACATCCAGGTCTTCGTGACGCCCACCTGTCCGTACTGCCCCAAGGCCGTGCGGCTGGCGCATCAGTTCGCCATGGAGAGCCCCTTCGTGCGGGCCGACATGGTGGAGGCCCTGGAGTTCCCGGAGCTGGCAGACCGCTACGGCGTCTACGGCGTGCCCAAGACGGTCATCAACGACCGGGAAGAGGTGGAGGGCGCCGTGCCCGAGGCGGTCATGCTCCAGTACGTGCTGGC
>DATCKV010000228.1:0-1821 GCA_036564285.1 Limnochordales bacterium | reverse complement strand
GCAAGCCTGGAGACCGCCGTGCAGGAGGCTCTGGAGATCGCAGCCGAGCGGGCCCGGCGCCTGGGCAGGCCGGTGCTGGCCAGCGTCGTCACCGCGCTGGGCGAGGTGCCTCGCCGGGGGCTGTGGGCGGCTGCTGCCCGGGAGGAAGCGGCCCGGGAGCGGCGCGTCTTGCTGGCGGCCCCTGACGGCGAGCCGGCCCTGGTCGGCCTGGGGGTCGCGTGGAGCCTGGCCGCCAGCGGCCCCGACCGCTTCGAGGCCGTGCGCGCCGCCTTTGAACACGTGGCGGCGGAGGCCGTCTGCCTCGGCGAGGCCTCGGTGCCGGGGACCGGCATGGTGGCGACAGGGGCCTTCCGCTTCGACCCCGAGCGCCCCCCGGGCGCGGGGTGGGAGGGCGTCGCGGATGCCGACCTCTTCATCCCTCGCCTGCTCCTGACCTGGCCGGGGCCGTCGGAGACCGCGTACCTGACCATCAACATCCCCGCAGCGCCCCAGGGCGATGGACACGGCCTGGCCGCCCAGGCGCTGGCTTGTGCTTGGGACCTGGTGCGCGCGGCGCGCGGCGCTTCGGACGGCGCCGCCGGCTCCGCCGGCTCCGACTCGACGGCCTGGGAGACGCCGCAGCAGCTGCCCGACCCGGCGGGTGACGGTGCCCGGTGGACGGAACTGGTGGGCCTGGCCGTGCAGGCCATCCGTCAGGGCCGCTTCCACAAGGTCGTGCTGGCCCGGGCCGAGGAGGTGCTGGCCCCCGGGCCCCTGCGCCTGCCGGGGCTCGTCGGAGCTCTGGCGCAGTCGTGCCCGGCCTGCGCCCGGTTCCTGTTGACGCTGCCGGGGCGCGGCGGAGGCGGCTGGTGGCTGGGCGCGACCCCGGAGCGGCTGGTGACGTGCCGGGCCGACGGCACGCTGCGCGCCCTGGCCCTGGCCGGGTCGGCGCCCCGAGCTCCCAGCGCTGACGCCGACGCTGCGCTGGCGCGCTCGCTGATGGCCAGCCCCAAGCAGCAGGCCGAACACCGGTGGGTGGTCGACGCGGTGCGCCGGGCGCTGGAGCCGCTGGTGACCGCGCTGGAGGTGCCGGAGCGTCCCGGGGTGCTGCGGCTGCCTGACGTACAGCACCTGTGCACCCCCATCACGGGCCGGCTTCGGCCGGGCCGGTCGGTCACCGACGTCGTGAAGGCCCTGCACCCCACGCCGGCCGTGGGGGGCTTCCCCAGGGAAGCGGCGCTGCGCTGGCTGCGGGCCCACGAGGGGTTCGACCGGGGCTGGTATGCCGCCCCGGTGGGATGGTGGGACGCTTACGGCAACGGCGACTTCTGGGTCGGGATCCGCTCGGCCCGGCTGCTTGCGGACCCCGGGCCCGGCGCGCCCGTGCGCGCCACCCTCTACGCCGGCTGCGGCATTGTGGCCGACTCCCGGCCCGAGGACGAATGGGCGGAGTCGACCCTGAAGCTGCGCCCCATGCGCCGCCTGCTGGCGCAGGTGGGGCTGCTGCAGGAGGCAGGAGCCCGCCGTGCGGCCGTCTGAGGTGACCTGGCGCTACGTCGAGGCGCTGGTGGAGGGGCTGGTGGCGGGCGGCGTGCGGCACGTCTGCCTGGCGCCCGGCTCCCGCTCCACGCCGCTGGCGGTGGTGATGGCCGCGCATCCCGGGCTGCGGCTGTGGATGCACGTCGACGAGCGTTCGTGCGGCTTCTTCGCCGTGGGACTGGCCCGGGGGCTGGGCGGCCAGCCGGTGGCGGTGGCCTGCACCTCGGGCACGGCTGCCGCCAACCTGCACCCCGCGGTGGTGGAGGCCCGCTACGGCCGCGTGCCTCTCGTGGTGCTCACCGC
>DATCKV010000227.1:0-1548 GCA_036564285.1 Limnochordales bacterium | reverse complement strand
TCTGACGACGGGCAGCGCCAGATGGTGGCCGACGCCGCGCGGCGGGCGGGCCTGGAGGCCTACGTGCCCGGAGCGGGGCGACCGTCGCGCTCGCCGGCGGGTCTGGCCCTGCTGAGGTGGCTGCAGCTGGTGGAGGAGGGGCTTCCGCCGGGTCCCACCATGGCCTGGCTGGCCTCGTCGCCCCTGCGGCCGGAGCGGTTCGGCGTGGAGCTGCAGCGGTGGCAGCCGGGGGCGTGGGAGGCCCTCTGCGCCCGCGCGGGGCTGGTAGCGGGCCTCGACGCCTGGGAGCGGCGCCTTTCCCAGGCCGGCGCGGTCGCGGGCGACGACCCCCGGTGGCCGGACCTCGAGCGGGTGGTCCGGGTGCTGCTGCAGGAAGCCCGGGGCATGGCCGGCAGGAGCGGCTGGCGGGCGATGGCGGAGGCCTGCCGGCGCTTCGTCCAGGAGAGCCTGCAGCCAGGGCCGGACCGGCAGGCGGTGATGGACCGTCTGGAGCGGCTGGCCCAGCTGGACGAGCTGGCCGGCGGCGGTCCGGGCGTCGACGTGGGCCGGCTGCGCCGGGCGCTGGCGGCTATCCTGGAGGCGCCCTCGGGGTCCCAGGGGCGCTTCGAACAGGGCGGCCCGGCCATCCTGGAGGCCCGACAGGCGGTGGGCTGCAGCTTCGACACCACCGTGGTGGTCGGCCTCAACGAGCCGGGGTGGCCGGCCCGGAGCGGCGGCTCCCGCAGCCCCTTGCTGGCCGAGGGGGACCTGCTCCGCCTGGAGCTGGGCGACCCCGCCGAGCGCAGCGCCTGGGAGGCCCGGCAGGAGGCGCTGCTGTTCGGGGCCGCGGTGGCGTCGGCCGAGCGGCGCCTGGTGGCGAGCCGGGCCCGGGCCGAGGCCCTGACGGGCCGGGGCCGGGTCGACTCTCCCTATCTGGCCCTGCTGCAGCCGCGGGCGGCCCGGCCGGACGAGACCCGCGCCGCGGCGGGTCGGGAGCCCCTGGACCTGCCGGCGCTGCAGGTGCAGCTGGCGGCCCGCCACGGACGCCGGGCCGAGCCGTACCTGGCGCGGTGCCACCCACAGGCGGCCCGGGGAGCGGCGGCCCGCAGGGCCCGGTGGAGCCGCCGCTTCACGGAGTGGGACGGGCTCGTGGGGCCCGACGGGCCTGCGCCGCTTTCGCTGCTCATCTCGCCCACGGCCCTGGAACGCCTGGCCCGCTGCCCCCGCCGCTACTTCTTCGAGCGCCGCCTGCAGGTGGCGCCGCCTGAGGACCCCGAGGCGTCCGAAGGGATCCAGGGGCGGGTGCTGGGCAGCGTGGCCCACCGGGCCCTGCAGCTCTTCTTCGAGCGGTGGGCCCGGGAGGTGCCCGGCGGCGGCGGGCCGGCGTCCCTGCCGCCGGGGTGGGAGACCTGGGTGGATGAGGCCGTGGCGCAGGCCGTGGCCGAGCAGCCTCCGGCTTCGGCGGCCGGAGCCGGCCTCACCCGGCTGCAGCAGGAGGCCGTGGCCGAGCTGCTGCGGCGCTTCCTTCCCGAGGAGATCGCGCGCCTGGCGGCCGACGGATGGCAGCCG
>DATCKV010000226.1:0-2488 GCA_036564285.1 Limnochordales bacterium | reverse complement strand
GTAGTCGCCGGTCACCTCCACGTCGCCCAGCAAGGGGCTGCCCACGCCCACGAAGGCGGCCCCGGCCCGCAGCCAGTCCCCCAGGCTCTCCAGGTCGATGCCGCCCGTGGGGCACCAGATGACGCCCGGCAGCACCGCCCGCACCGCCTTGAGGTAGCCAGGCCCCACCACCGAGGCCGGAAAGAGCTTGAGGGCATCGGCCCCCAGCTCCAGGGCCCGCAGCGCCTCCGTCGGCGTCAGGACTCCGGGCATGACGGCCACGCCCGCCCTCCGGGCAGCCCTCACCACCGGCTCCACCGTGCCGGGGCTCACCACGAAGCGGGCCCCCGCCTCCACCGCCGCCCGCGCGGCCGCCTCGTCCAGCACGGTGCCGGCCCCCACCAGCACCTCCGGGAACCGCTGCGAGACCGCGGCGATGACCTCGGGCGCCCCCTGCACCGTGAACGTGATTTCGATGGCCTCCAGGCCCCCGGCCAGCAGGGCCTCCACCAGGCGCAGCGCGGTCTCCCGCTGCCGCACCCGCACCACGGGGACGATCCCGACCTTCGACAGCCGTTCCAGCACCGCCCGCTGCTCCGACATGGCCTCTCTCTTTCCCCTCTCCGGTCCGCGAAGGCCCCGCCAGCCGCTCAGCCCAGGGCCTGCGCCTGACGCCAGATGGGCTCCCACTTGGGCCCCAGACGCGCCGCCAGGTCGATGGCCGCCACCAGGCTCGCCTCTCGGGCCACGCCTTTGCCGGCGATGTCGAAAGCCGTGCCGTGATCCACCGAGGTGCGGATGACCGGCAGCCCCACGGTCACGTTGACGCCCTCGTCGAAGAAGAGGCTCTTGAAGACCGCGTGCCCCTGGTCGTGGTACATGGCCACTACGTACCGGTACTCTCCCCGGGCCGCCTTGGGGAAGATCACGTCCGCCGGCCGAGGCCCCACCGCGGGTATCCCCTCGAGCCGGGCCGCCTCCACCGCGGGCCCGATGATGTCGCGCTCCTCCGTGCCGAAGAGGCCGCCCTCCCCCGCGTGGGGGTTGAGACCGGCCACGGCCACCGGCTCCTGCCCCTGCCCCAGCGCCTCCGCCAGCAGGTGGGCCAGGCGGATCTGCCCGAGCACCCGCTCCCGGGTCAGCAGGTCCAGGGCCTGCCGCAGCGAGACATGGGTGGTGACGTGGAACACGAACAGGCCCCGCGCGGCCAGCACCAGCGAGTAGCGGGTGACGCCGAACTCTTCGGCCAGAAGCTCGGTGTGGCCGGGATAGGCGAAGCCGGCCCGGCGCATCGCCTCCTTGTTGAGGGGAGCGGTCACGATGCCGGCCACCCGTCGCTCCCGGGCCAGGGCCGCGGCTGCCTTGACGTAGGTCACGGCCCCCCGGCCTGCCTCGGGCGAGAGCCGGCCCGGCTCGACGGGCCCCAGCGGCGGCCCGGGCTGCAGGACGGGAATCGCCTCGGGAGGGCCCTCGCCGACCTCTTCGGGGCCGGCCACGGGCCGCACCGCCGGCCTGCGCCCGCCCTGCCCCGCAGGCCAGAACCGCAGGTGGCGCTCCAGCACGGCGGCGTCTCCTACCACCAGCGGCCGACAGGCCCTCTGCACCTCCGGACGCGCCAGCGCCTTGACGATGATCTCCGGTCCGATGCCGGCGGCGTCGCCCATGGTGATGGCCAGCACCGGGCGGTGCTCCGTCATCGTGCCCCCTCCTGCTCCACTGCGGATGCGCCCCGGCGCTGCCGATCAGGGAAGGCCGGTCAGGTAGCCGACCGCCTGAACCAGCGCCTCCGGGCCCCCGAAGCCGCCGGCCTTGGTCACGATGCGCAGCCCCGGCCGCCGGCCGCCGTGCACCGTGCCCAGCGGGATCCCCGGCAGCACCTCCGACACCAGGTCGATGCCGTCGGCACCCAGCACGTCCAGCAGCGCCCTGGCCGTATCGCCCCCGGTCACCACCACGCCCGAGAGGCTCCCCTGCTCCAGGGCGGCTGCTGCCGCCTCCGCCAGGGCGCCGGCCACCCGCCGCGCGACCTCAGCCGCCGACATCCCCTGGCCCTCTCCAGCCGTCCGGGCCGCTTCGACCTCGCCGGGCTCGGCGGGCGTGGTCAGCAGAGCCGTGCGGCCCCTCTCCAGCGCCGCCCGCAGCCGGGCCTGGCTCTCGGCCAGCGACTCTTGCCAGGCCGGCCCGCCCCGCAGGGCGGCCGCCACGTCGATCTGCACCAGTTCGCTCTCCTGGCGCTCCGCCAGCCTCCTGAGCTGCTCCCGGGAGACCGGGTTGACGGAGCCCACCGCCACCAGCACCGATGGGCGGGGCGCGCCGCCTGCTCCCACCTGCCCGCGCCCCTCGCCTGCCAACCGCCGGGCCAGCGGCCGCGCCAGCCCCGCCGACCCGACCAGGAGGACGCTTCCCCCCTCCACCTGACCGGCCGCCGAGGCGATGGTCTCCAGGTCGTCATCCGTGGCGGCGTCCACCACCACCACGCTGCCGCCCGGCTGCCGCGACGCCGCCAGGG